>JAGOWF010000086.1 GCA_018060305.1 Pyrinomonadaceae bacterium | reverse complement strand
TGACGACCTGACTGCCGCCGAAAAGGCCGCGCATCCGGGCTCGACGATCACGATCCAGATGCTCAACAACGGCTACTATTACTACCTATACCAAACGACGGACGTCAAAGATATCCGCGTGGTTTACGCCCCGCCGCGCAACATTGGCGTTTTTGGCGGCGATCCCGATAATTTTGAATGGACACGCCACACCGGTGACTTTACATTCCTGCGTGCCTATGTCGCCCCCGATGGTTCGGCGGCGGAATATTCGCCGAATAATGTGCCCTTCAAACCGAAAAGGTTCCTAAAGGCCAATATCGGCGGCCTGAAGGACGGTGATTTCGTATTCGTGCTCGGCTTTCCCGGCGGCACGACGCGATATCGTGAGAGTTGGTCGATCGAATACGCCCGCGATGCGAACTTCCCTTTTCTCGAAAAATGGCTCCAGGCCTTGAGCGACAGTCTCAACGCCATTGGCGCGAATGACGAGCAGAAACGCATAGCATTCCAGTCGGACATCGCAAATTTTGATAACTCGAGAAAGGTTTTCGGCGGCGGCCATTTGCGGCTGCGACGAGCCCACGTTGTTGAAAAGAGGCAGGCCGACGAGGCCCGAATGGCCGCGTGGATCGCGGCCGATCCGGCGCGGCAGCAAAAATACGGAAACGTGCTGGGCGACCTGAAAGCCCTGTCGGAAGAGACCAATGCAACCCAGCTCCGCGACGTTATAATTCGCAGATTTCCTGATCCGAATTCAATGGCCGTTCTCGGCCAGATCGTGGCGGCGGCCGCAACCGTAAAAGCCGGGCGAACCCTCACGCAGGCCCAGCGGGCTGCCAAACTCGCGGACATCACAAAGGCCCTTGAGGGGCGCGAGCCCGCGCAGGAGAGCGCGATGCTCAAGTTCTTTTTTAAGGCCTTCGACGATTTGCCCGCGGGCGTTCGATTCGAGGCTGCGGATAAGAAGTTCAATAATCTGAAGGGTAAGGCTCGTCGCGATGCCGAGGCGGCTTTTGCGAACGAAGTCGCACAAGGCCCACTTGCCTCGCCGGAGCACATTCTCGCGCTTTACTCAATGAGTTGGGACGCTCTTACGGCCGCTCATCCGTTTGTTGCCGGAATCGTTGATGAGCGGAACGCACTAGCCGCTCGCGGCGCAAACTTTGCCGCCAAGATCGATCATCTGAGGCTGCTGTATCAGCAGGCGCTCGCAGAGATGCGCGGCAACACGCCGTATCCGGACGCCAACTTCACGATGCGTTTCTCATACGGCAACATTCAAGGATACAGCCCGCGCGAGGCCGAGTATCGCTCGCCATTCACGACGATGAAAGGAATGATCGAGAAAGAGACCGGTGAAAAGCCGTTCGACCTGCCGTCGAAGCTGGTAGATCTGCAGAATTCACATGACTTTGGCCGTTACGGCTCGGGCGACAGCGTCGGGGTCAATTTTATCTCATCGACCGACATTATAGGCGGCAACTCGGGCTCGGCGATACTCAATGCCCGCGGCGAGCAGGTCGGTATCTGCTTTGACGGCAACTTCGAGGGTCTCGGCAACGATTTTTACTACGACCCTGAAAAGAACCGCACAATATCAGTCGATATTCGCTATGTCCTCTTTGTCACCGAAAAATTCGGCGGCGCCAAATGGGTCGTCGATGAAATGTCGCTGGTAGGCGGAAGGAAGAAGTAGAGAAGGAGAGGAATAGAGGAGTAGAGGCCTCTACTCCTCCACTCCTTCACTTGCTCGAGTAGTCGAGTTTGATCGAATTCATTCCACGCAGGATGACGCGTTGTCTTCGGACGACGCGTTTCCTGTTTTTGGCCGGGTTGAATACGTTCAGAGGCGATGGAATCATCGCTGCAAGATAAGCGGCGTCCTGCGCAGTCAGTTCGGAGGCGCTTTTGCGAAAATAGTTGCGAGATGCGGCCTCAGCACCGTAGATGCCGTCGCCCCATTCGATCACATTAAGGTATAGCTCGAGTATTCGCTTTTTTGAGAGCTCACGTTCGAGAAAGTAAGTGTAGGCGGCCTCTCGGCCCTTTCTCAGAAAATTTCGGTCCTCTGACAGAAAGAGGTTCTTGGCCAGTTGCTGAGTTATGGTCGATGCGCCTCTCTTGAAGCTGGGCAGCGGCGGTATCCAGTCGTCATCGCTCGGTTTGCAGTCCTTCTTTTCCTGCTTGTTGGTCGCCTCGGCCTCGCATTCTTCGCGGGCCTCTTTTTCGCCCTCTTTAACCGCCTCGTCCCATGCCTTTTGGATCGCGTCCCAGTCAAATCCGTCGTGCTGGAAGAATCTCGCGTCCTCGCCCGCGAGAACTGCCCGCTGCAGATTAGGCGAGATCTGCTCGATGGGCATCCAGATCATGTATTTTCGCGGCTCGCGGCCCTCGGCAACCGCCTCAGAAATACGATATTCGATCATCGAGGTGGTTGTAGGATTCTCGGTCCTCAGCCGCGAAATACTCGGAAATGTCACCAACTCATACAACAGCCACAGCCCCAAGGCCCCGGCCAGGACGAGAAATAGCATTTTGGTCCAGTACCACATAGTCAATGCACAGTGCAGAATGCACAATGCACAATATTATGCATGTCTTTTTGCCGTTTTGATTGACGAGGTCAGCATCTTCTGCAACTCGAGACAGTCATCGAGGAGAGAAGCTGCCTGCTCGTCCGTGATAAACCCAGCGTCGCGTAGCAAGTTTATCCAATACTCTGTTTCATCCGCCTCTTTCAGGGCAATTGAAAGTTTATGAACAAAATCGCCCTTCGACTGCCCTCGGTTCGCTTCAACTATGTTCGCTCCGATCGAGGTGCCTGATCGAAGTATCTGCTTCGAGAGGACAAACTCCTTGCTTTCTGAGGCTAGATGCTTGTAGAGATTCACAACCCGTAAGGCAAATGCGTACGATTTTGTTTTGAGCGGATTCTCCTGCATTTATCAGCACAGTGCATTTTACATTGTGCATCGTGCATTGTGCATTCTACAATTGTTGACATGGGGCGATACGACAATGTGGTTGCGGTCATTTTGGGTGGAGGAGCGGGCTCGCGGCTTTTTCCGTTAACCCGCGACCGGTCAAAACCAGCCGTGCCCCTCGGCGGGACATATCGGCTGATCGACGTCCCCGTGTCGAACTGCATCAATTCCGAGATCACACAGATATTTGTTCTGACGCAGTATAATTCGGCGTCGCTAAACCGCCATATTTCAAGGACATACCGTTTTTCGAGCTTCTCGACGGGTTTTGTTGAGGTCCTCGCCGCGGAACAGACCGGCGACAGCGAAGAGTGGTTTCAGGGCACCGCCGACGCCGTCCGCCAGATGCTGCCCCACCTTCGCGACTGGCGGGTCGATACGCTGCTGATACTCTCCGGTGACCATCTATACAGGATGGACTATCGCACCTTTCTCGAACGCCACTTCTCAACCGGTGCGGACCTGACCGTTTCGGTAGTTCCGTGCCGGCCTGACGAAGCGGAGGAATTCGGCCTATTGAAAACCGGCGAAGATGGCCGACTTATCGAGTTTAAGGAAAAGCCGAAAGGCGACGCTCTTGAAGCAATGCGTGTCGATACGACGGCATTTGGGCTTGAGGCGGAAGATGCGGCCAACAGGCCGTTCCTCGCCTCGATGGGCATCTACGTCTTTAATTATGCAAAACTCGTCGATCTGCTCGAGGCAGACGTCTCATGGGTTGATTTCGGCCGTGAGATCATTCCGGCGGCGATCGGCAAATATACGGTCCAGGCACATCTCTTCAAAGATTATTGGGAAGACATCGGAACGATAAAGGCGTTTTACGAAGCGAATCTCGATCTGGCGTCACCGCTGCCGAAGTTCAACTTTTTTGACTCCACTGCCCCGATCTACACCCGCAGCCGATATCTGCCGCCGTCAAAGCTGCATGGTTGCGACATTGATAATTCAATGGTCTGTGAGGGCTGCATCCTGAACGGCGTTAAGGTGCGAAACTCGATCATCGGGCTCCGAAGCCGCATCGATAAGGGCGTAGAGATCGAGGATTCGGTCGTAATGGGATCTGATCTTCTGGAATCGATGTCAGAGCTCGAATACAACCTCTCAGTTTCCCGGCCGCATATGGGTATCGGTGCGAACACCATCATCCGCCGGGCCATAATCGACAAGAACGTCCGGATCGGCGAAAACGTCAAGCTGATCAACCGCGACGACGTCATCGATTACGACGCGCCGGATCGTTCGTTCTTTATTCGCGACCGCATTATCATCGTCCCAAAAGATGCCATCATAGCCGACGGCACCGAGATCTAATGTGTGCTGATTTTGGTTTTCTTCGGTGTAATATAACCACCGCGCGTCCTCACCGACACACCCTCGCGGTTCACACGGACTTTGATACTCGTTTTCTTACCGGGCACACGGTCGTTCTTTGGGTAGTAACCGATGCTGTAAAACTCGCGCAACTCGCTGGCGATCCTCGAATACGCTGCCGTCAGGTTCCCGGTCGTCATCGCCTCATACAAACGGCCGCCCGTCCTCATGGCCAACTGTTCGAGGTAGTCCTTTGCTCGCTGATATTCCTCAGGCGTCGTGCCCTGCGCCGACACATTCGGCTCGGTTCTGATCGGTATTTTTACCGGGATCGTCGTCCCGCCGGGCAATGGAATATCAACTGTCGGCTGGGTGCTGCCCTTCATCGACTGAACGTCGGCAAAGGTATCGTATCTGATCGGATAGATCAGCGCGTCCAGCTCCATCGCGTCGTCCAGATTTCTCAGGTCGTTTGACCTGCGACTGGTCGTATCGACGCCGTCGGTAAACAGAATGATCGCCTTGCGGCCTTCGATCTGTCGAAGGCGATCGTTCATCACGAGATCGACAGCCTCGTAGAGGCTCGTGCCGGTCGAGATCTTCGTCCTGCGGATCGCCCGATAGATGGCCTGTCGGTCGCCGGTCGCCTCACACAGCATATGCACGTCCTGATCGAACGACACGACCATCACCCTGTCCTGCGGCCTAAGTTGGTCTATAAAAGCGATCGCTGCCGATTGTATCTCAGCAATCTTGAATGTCGTCGAATAGCTCATATCGAGTACAAGAGCGACCGTAAACGGCTCATTTTCATTCGAAAAGATCTCAATGTCCTGTTCGACTCCGTCCTCAAGAGCGCGAAAATCCTCGCGAGCAAGCCCGCCGACGAACCGCCCCTTCTTGTCCATCACGCGAACGGGAATAGAGACCAGTTGAGTATTGACGCGAATTATGTCCTCGTCAGCAGATCCGGTCGCTGCCTGAGGAACGATCTCCGGCGTCGGGATCGGTGTGGGCGGTGGAGTGGAAGGCACTCGCTTGTTGCTCTTGTCGGATCCGCTCTGTGGAAGACGGCCGGCTTGCGCCCACGAATCGCCCGCCAGAACAGCGATCATCGATAAACCGACGACTAGATTCAGGAGTCTCATTCAGACATCGCGAAAAGTCCATTCTACGATGCCTGTCAATAGAGAAAAAGATGCCGCGACGGCTAACTTCCCGCAAACTTTCGATCCTGCTGGCCGACGATGTAGCTCGTCTTAGCGCGAACGACGACGCTCGGCCGCATCACGCGGATCTTGATCTGGCGACGCTCGCCAACGGTGCCGACCGCCTCAGGATAATATCCAAGCGAATACTGACGCCGCAGCTCCTCGGCGATACCTGAAAACGCGGCATCGACGTTATATATAGATTTTGCTTCAAACGGCCGGCCGCCGCTGTTTGTAGCAAGCGTTTCGAGATAGGCCTTGCCCTTGGCATAATCGCCCTGGTTGACGCCGCCTCTGCCGCCGCCCGTATTCATCGTGCCGCCGAGAATGATCTGGGCAAGGATATCTCCGAGGGTCACTCGCCCACCTCTCGGCGGCGGATATCCACCGCCACCACTTCCGACGCCCATTTCGGCAGAGGTATCGTAGCGGATCGTGTAAAAGAGCGCATCGACCTCTTCGGTAGCACGCAGCGTGTCGTCATAACCGGCTCGTCTCGATGTTGTGTCAACGCCGTCGGAGAACAGCACCACTGCTTTTCGTCCCTCGATGCGGCTAAGCTGCTGCCGAATAACGTCGTCCACCGCTTCGTAGAGGCTCGTGCCGTTGCCGAACTGCGTCGAATATATCGCGTTGCGCATCTGGTTCCGGTTAGTCGTCGGCGGGCAAAGGACGTGAACGTCCTGATCGAACGCGATCACCATCACGCGATCCGACGGCCGCAGTTGATTTACGAATGTATTTGCGGCGTTCTGTATCTCGTCGATCTTAAACTCGGTTGACGGGCTGACGTCGATCATCAATATGACCGTGAATGGTTGTTCGACCGATTGGAAATAGTCGATCTTCTGTTCGACGCCATTCTCAAATATCCTAAAATCCCGCTGCTGCAGACCCGAGATAAATCGACCGTCACGGTCGAGTACCGAGACCGGCATCGTCACGAGATTTGTCTCGACGCGGATGATCTCGTCATCGTCGGCAGGCGGCGGCGTAGGAGCGGGCGTCTGATGCGTTCCGCGGCCGGCCAATACCGGCGGCCCCGAAGGCTGTCGGTCGGGATAAGAGTCGTTCGCGATCGTCGGCGCCGAGGGCGTCGTGGCAACGCGCGGCCGCGTTGTCGTGTCATTCTGGGCAACCGCTGCCGTTGCCAATGCGATGGCGAATGTCGCCGCGAGCAGTGTCCTTTTCATCTGTCCAATCCTCTCCGAGTTCAGGTGCTTTGGGGAAAGCGCTGATTTGATTAACACCTGTGCGCTTTCGTTTGCCGCTATTTTCGGTTCAGGATCTCGTTTGCCAGATCGTGAAAGCGTCGCCGAACGCTATTCAGATTAACGAATGGCAGCGAGTGATTGTGGGTGCGGTTCGTAAGGAGTATAAATACGCGTTCCTTGACCGGATCGATCCACATACTCGTGCCCGTAAACCCGAGATGGCCAAAGCTTTGCGGCGACATCTGTGTTCCGGCGGCCGACTTCGGTGTCGAAGCAAGCTGGAAGGCAAACGACCGATGCTCATTCATCTCCGGCGTAAAATTAGTCCGGAAAAGCTCGCACGTCGCAGGCTCGAACAATTGCGAATAATTCGGTAAAAACTGCTGAGCGATCCTAAACACCTCATCCGCCGTTGAGAAAAGCCCCGCATGACCCGCAACGCCGCCCAGAAAGAAGGCGTTTCCGTCATGCACGTCGCCCCAGATCACAGCGTCAGAGCCGGAAGCTGTAGCTACCGGATCCCTCAAACCCGATTCGGATTCGACGGAATGACCCTTCTCGATGCACGTTTGCCGTTCAAATGCATTCCCTGTCTCGCTCGCGGCCACGCGATGCCGATCAGCCACCGGCCCGAAGCCCGTATCGTTGAGGCTGAGCGGCATTAGGATCAGATCTCGCGCAACGTCGTCGAGCTCTCTGTTTGTCACGCTCTCGATCAACGCCTGTAAGGTTAGGAAATTCAGGTCACTGTAAACGACTCGTTCACCAGTCGCGTATTCGAGCGGTGTGTCCGCGATCGATCGCCGCACATCGGCCTTGCCCTTCGCGATCCGATACAGCGGGCGCCACGCCGGAAGCCCCGAAGTATGCGTGAGCAATTGCCCCACCGTTATGCTTCGCTTTTCGCTAGTATCGAATTCCGCAAGATGCCCCGACACCGCATCGTCCAAGGCGAGTTTGCCGCGCTCGACCAACATCGCCATCAAGGGTCCCGTCACCAGCACCTTTGTCAGGCTCGCCAGATCGTAGATCGTATCCCGTCTCGCCTCGATCCGTTCAGGCTCGACGACCGCAAGCCCAAGAGCATCGTGCAGCACGATCTTGCCCTTTTCCGCAGCCAGATACACCGCCGACGGAAAGTCACCCGCCTCGATCCGCTCGGAAAGGAATGTGTCGATAGCGTCACTCATTGACTAGATACGCACGCAAAGCATAACCTGAGAGTTCACCCATACTAAAGACATTTCTGGAGGTAAACTATATGTCAACAAAATACGAATCAGCCGAGCTCATCTTGAAACTCTACGACCTTCGTCGCGAAGAGGTCATGCGCAAGGCACGCGATTGGATGTTCGGCTTTAACCCGACAACCGTCGAGGAATACTCGAATACCATGATGAACCCCGAGGTCGGCGCCTACCTGCGTATGGTCGTTTCCTACTGGGACATGGCCGCCACGCTTGTCAATCAAGGCGCGATCGACGCCGAGATGTTCGATCAGACCAACGGCGAGCACATCATGGTCTTTGCCAAGATCGAACCGATCCTCGCCGACCTGCGCGAGATGTGGGGAATGCCCGAGGCACTCTCGAATCTCGAAAAGGTCATCATGGCCAGCCCCGACGGTGCCGAAAAGGTCAAAAAGACCCAGGAATGGCTCAAACAGATAACCGCCCAGATCGCCGAAGCCAGCGCTGCATGACTGGAGGGGCGAGCATCTTGCTCGCCCGTTCCTATTTATTTGCCTCTGGGCGGAACGCGCTTCCCCATCGCCACTCCTCCGGGTGACCACACAGCCCGGCTTTCACAGGGTTATTTTCGATGTAGTGCATCACTGCAGTGCAATGGCGAGCGTTCCGAATATACCTGTCAAACGATTCGCTCTGCCAAAACCTACCTGTCCGCCCGAGCACCTTGTTCGCTTCCTGAGCCGTAAAGGACTTGATAGAGTGTAACGCGTCGGGGAGATGGATATCCGGAAGTGTGCGAAATAGGACATGGGCGTGATTAGGCATGATGACCCCACGACATCAGGTCGTACCGTTTCGCATCATTAAAAAGCAGAGCGTCCTTAACGATTTGAGCAATTGCCGGATCCTTTAACCAGCATTTACCGTAACCGGAGTCCAGATAGCCCTCGATGCGCCTTCGCAAAACTGAATCGCTAGTGTCTTCTTGTCGCCACCTATCGAGCACGGCTTGCGGCATCGAATCAAATAGGCGAAACGTGACGAACTGCGTGAATTGCTCACCGTCCAGGTGAGGCAGTTTATTCTTCCCATACCATCCAAAGTCGGAACGGCCGAGTTTTGGTTTGAAGTTGTAAGTCGTCATGCTTATGGGCGAGCAAGGATGCTCGCCCCTCCAGTCAGACTCTTCATGTGTAAATCGATCTTTTCAAGCACGCCCACGGCTAGTTTTAACGCACGCCGTCCGTCGTCGCCGGTGACGGGCGGCGTTTTATCGTTCTCAATACAATCCAGAAAATCGAGTATCTCGGCCCGCAGCGGCTCGACGTCATTGATATCGAGGCGATCGATCGAGATGCCTGCGAGCGGGTGCGAGGCGTTGGGATCGAGCGATGTGAGCGAAGCAAACTTCGTCGCGTAATCGAGAACGACGTAGGCGTTCGTCTGATAAAAGCGAGTCTTGCGTACCTTCTCCGTCCCGATACGCGAGGCCGTGATGTTTGCCACGCAGCCGTTCTCAAATTCGATCCGAGCATTGGCCGCATCTACCTTGTCCGAGATCACCGGAATACCGACCGCATGGATCGCCGACACGGTTACGTCCTCGCCCACCAGCCACTGCACCGCATCGAGGTCGTGGATCATCACATCGAGCACCACGTCAACATCGAGCGATCTGTTGGGATACGGCGACACTCGATGTATCTCAAAATACAGCGGCCGCGTCACATGCGGCCTTAGCGCGACCATCGCCGGATTATACCGCTCAAGCTGGCCGACCATCAGCTTCGCACCCGACGACGCTGCCGCGGCGATCATCCTGTCTGCCTCGTCGAGCGTTATGGCGATCGGCTTTTCGACAAGGACGTGAATTCCTTTCGCGAGAAACGCGCACGCGATCTCACAGTGTGTCTCGGTCGGCGTCGCTATCGAGACGGCATCCACTTTATCACGCAGCTCGCGCCAATCGGCAAACGCCGCGCAGCCGTATTGTCTAGCGATCTCGCTCGCGGTCGCTGCGTCGATATCACAAATACCAACAAACTCAATACGCCCCTCGCCCGCCAATTCTGCATAATTGCGTGCGTGATGCCGCCCGAGGCTGCCGACGCCGATGGCGGCGAAGCGTACGGATTGCGGATTGCGGATTTCGTGCATTCTCGTTTGGCTGAGTAAACTAATATTCTTGACCACGCACCGGCGAATGACAAAGTCCGCAATCAGCAAACCACGATCCGTGATAGTCGGCGTTCTGGCCGTGCTGCTTGCCCTCGCCGCCTATTTATCGGGCCTCTCGATGCCATTCGTCGGCCCTGACGAGCCGCGTTACGCACAGGTCGCGCGCGAGATGCTCG
>JAGOWF010000085.1 GCA_018060305.1 Pyrinomonadaceae bacterium | reverse complement strand
ACCGTGCAGACGCCGGATTTACGCGACAGACGGATACCCACAACATCTTCTTCTTTAACCGCTTCTCCAGCAAATCGAAGCCCGATGGCAAGATAATCCGCACCCAGTGGAATCAGATGGCCGGATACAATTACGACGGTCAAGGCCGCCTGCAAGGCTGGAATGCACAGAGCGAGGTCAGCTTCAATCTTCAGCGGCAGACATACGTTCGTTTTGAGGGCGGAACGGGCCGCGAGAAGCTCTACGAGGAAGAGTTCGGAGTAAAGCGCTCGCCGACGCGGCCATACGGAACATTTCTGGGTGAACCGTTCCGTTCAGTTTCACAACAATGGGCCTCCGCCAACATCAACCAGACGCCCAGTAAACACTTCAATTATGGGCTCTTCGTCGGCGGCATTCGAAATGCGTTTGACTTCTTTTATGCGGAATACTCGCCCGCTGCGGACGCTTTCCTTCTCAATCCCGGCCCCGCGCTGCAGCTCGACGCCGAGGTCTATGCCGAGGTCAAGCCGATCGACCCGTTCCGTGCATCGATCAGCTACTCAAAACGACGCCTCGTGCGTAACGACAATAAATATATCCGGCTGGATTCTGACCTAGTTACGATCCGTTCGACCTATCAATTTTCGCGGTTCGTATTTACGAGATTCCGGCTGGACTACGACGACCAGTCAAACGGTTTCAGCGGACAGGCGCTTTTTGGTTGGAACCCGAGCCCCGGAACGGCCTTTTACGTAGGCTACAACGACGCGTTCAAATATAACGGCCTGAGCGACTTTACCGACCACTACGAGCCCGGATTTAACCGGTCGGCACGTACGTTCTTTATCCGGGCCTCATACCTCTTCCGAAAGAGTTTTTAGCCTCGTTCCTCCTTGTTCATTGCTTTGGCGACGGGCCCAGTGCCGTCGCCACTTTTTTGCTTAAACACCCTATTAACAATTTTAAGCAAAAAACTATTGCAATTTCTTAGGTTATGCTATATAACTATTGACGCTATTGCGTTTCCGCTAATTCCAGCCAAACTAGGAGAAATTTAATGAAGTTAAGCAACCTTTTGAATATTGGTCTGTTGATCGTCCTGCTTTGCGGCTCTGCTGCAGTCGAAACGGCCGCTCAGGCCACAACGCAGGCGGGCGCGGCCCCCTTTGCGATACAGAGAGGTTATCGGACCGGTTATTCCGACGGCTATATGGCCGGATACCGAGATTCGATCGACAGCATCGCCCGCAACTACAGCCGCCACGCCGAATACGGCAAGGCCGACCGTGCTTACAGCAAGGACTATGGCACGATCGCTGAATATCGCGATGGCTATCAACAGGGCTTTGAGACGGGATACGACACGGGATTTGAACGCAGGTCATTTGAGGCGAGTTTGCCGACGAGCCTGGCTCGACGCGGTGTGGTCGTCGGCGATAACAAGGAACTTGTCGCGCAAACCACAACAGCGTCTCCTAAAACATCCTCCACCACCGAGCCCGTCAGGATCAACAATGAGGATCGAACGACAAACACTGAGGATCAGCCCGACAGCGGGTCCCAAAACTACCAGGGCGCGACGATCATTATCCCCAAGGAAACGGAATTGCTGCTCGAATTAGACAGCGATCTCAGCACACAGCAGTCGCGCGAGGGCGACAAGTTCACGGCCCGCGTGGTCGGGCCGAGCGAGATCGCCGGTGCAATGGTCGAGGGCCGCATTTCAAAGGTCAAGTCGCCGGGCCGCATCAAACGCCGCAGCGAGATGGTGCTGTCATTCGACCGGATCGTGCTGACCGACAATCGATGGAGCAATTTTGCAGCCGTCCTGACCGAGGTCATGCCGGTAAAAGGCGACAACGTCAAGCGTGTCGATAACGAAGGCACTGCCATCGGACAGAGTTCGCTCAAGGGCGACGCGATCAAGGTCGGCGGGGCAACCGGCGCCGGTGCCATAGCCGGTGCGATCATCGGCGGCCCGGTTGGCGCGGCCGTCGGGGCAGGCGTCGGAGCCGCTTTCGGCGTCGGCGCCATCGTCATCGAACGCGGCAAGCACATTCGCCTCAATCGCAACCAGCAACTAAGGATAAGGACCTCATACGACGCACAGATAAGATGACCGACCGATTGCCTCCTGTGTTTTTCGGCCGCGGCTAATCACCGCGGCCTTTTTTTGCTCTCTATGCTCTGTTTCCTCTTTGCGTCTTTGCGTCTTTGCGGGAAATCTCCTCCCGCAAAGCCGCAAAGGTGCAAAGAAAAACCTGAGAGCAACGCCATCCTTGTCACGTCTGCCCGCGTTGGATAAGATATAAGTTTGACGAGGGCTGGGTGAACCTGACAGGCAGCCGCAACTCCTTGTTGATACATCTCAGATAATGGCCGTAGGGGCCGGTTATATTATCTGATCTTAGAGGGTTATAGACACATAAAATGAGTACAACAGAAGCATCATCGGCGGGAGCGGCAGCGGCCGGATTACGCGGCGTCGTTGCCGCCCAGAGCAAGATCGGAGACGTCAACGGCGAGCAGGGCATCCTGATCTATCAGGGCTACGATATTCACGATCTGGCCGAGCACGCGACATTTGAAGAGGTCGTTTTCCTCCTGTGGAACGGCCGCCTCCCAAACCAGACAGAACTCGACGAGCTGTCGGGCGAGATCAAGTCGAACTATGCCGTTCCGGCAGAGATCATCGCGGGAATGCAGTATATGCCAAAGGATGCCGATCCGATGGACGTGCTGCGAACCTGTGTCTCGGCCCTCGATTTTTATGACAAGGACGGCCGAGGCACCGACCGCGAGCCGGCCATGCGTGCGGCCATCAAACTCACCGGCCAGCTCGGCACCATCGTGGCGGCATGGGAACGCATTCGCAAAGGCAAGGACGTCGTCGCGCCCGATAAGAGTCTGTCCATAGCCGACAACTTCCTGTATATGCTTCGCGGCGAGAAGCCCGATGCTGACGAGTCGCGCATGATGGACGTCTGTCTGATCCTGCACGCCGACCACGAATTAAATGCCTCGACATTCACCACGCGCGTCGTCGCCGGCACGCTCGCCGATATGTACGGCTGCGTTACGGCCGGAATTGCCGCACTTGCGGGGCCGCTCCACGGTGGTGCAAATACTGCCGTGATGAAAATGTTGATAGAGATCGGCGATCTCGAATCGGTGGATTCATGGCTCGACAAGGCTCTTGAGGAAAAGCGCAAGATCATGGGCATCGGCCACGCCGTTTACAAGACGGAAGACCCGCGTGCGACTTGGCTGCGTCGCTATTCAAAGGCCATGGCAGAGAAAACGGGCGAGTCCAAATGGTTCCAGATGTCGCAGCGCATCGAGAAGCTGATGCTCGAAAAGAAAGGCATGCACCCGAACGTCGATTTTTACTCAGCCTCGACATATTACCTGATGGGCATTCCGCTCGATCTGTTTACGCCGATCTTCGCCGTCAGCCGCATCTCGGGCTGGACGGGCCACATCCTCGAACAGTACGGCCACAACAAGCTCATCCGCCCGCGTGCCGAATACATCGGCGAACGCGACCGGAAATATGTGCCGGTCGCGGCGAGATAATGAGAAGATCAAAGGTCATTGGTTTATCGGGGCCAACGATAAAGATTGTTGTAGGATTAGTATATGAAGAGCTACGTAGAAATGCGGAATGGTGGTTACTATATCAAGGACAAGCGAATATCGCTTGATTCGTTGGTTTACACTTTTCTACGCGGCGAATCGCCGGAAAGCATTCGAGAAGCCTTTCCTCTCCTGACCTTGGAAGAGGTCTATGGCGGCTTGGCCTTTTACTTGGCAAACAAGGATGCGGTGGATGCGTCGATTCGCGAGGACGAACTTGCATTTGATCGCGACGCACTGTCGGCGCGCAAACGAGACCCGGGCTTCTACGCCTGGCTCGACAAAGTGCGGAACGAGAAACTGGTAACACAACAATGAAAGTCGCATTTCAGGCCGATGCGGACTTTAACGGTAATATACTAAAGGGCATCCGGCGCATAGCCCCGGAGATCGACTTCAAAAGCGCGGACGAGACCGGATTCCAGGGCATGGATGATCTGACTGTATTGAGGATCGCCGCCGAGCAAGATCGCGTTTTAGTGTCCCACGATCGAAAAACGATGCCGATTCATTTTGGCGAGTTCCTGATCGACAATAATTGCCCCGGCGTGATCATTGTGTCAAAGAAGCTGTCGATTGGCGATGCTATCCACAGGCTGATCGCCCTTTGGCGCGATCTCGACCCCGACCGGTTAGCCAACTCGATACAAATCATAGACAAGTAGTAAGAAAAGTCGGTGCTTTGAACCCAATTCGGCTTTTGTTCGTATTAGTTTGACACCCAACATTAATAATCGGGGGATTTGATTGCCAAATGAAATCTTTAGTTTCCATTATTTCGCTTTTTATCATCATCGTGATCGGCCGCTTCACGATCGTCGCTCAAACAGATATGAAACCACCTGTCGCAAAGAAGGTCCCAAACGTGCTCAAGATCCACGGCTATGAGATCACCGATAATTACGGCTGGCTGCGTGACCGGCAGCCCGATGGCACAAAGAGCAACGACCCGGCGATCATCGACTATCTGAACGCGGAGAACAAATACACGGCCTCTCACATGGACAGGTATCAGCCGTTCGTTGATTCGCTCTATAAGGAAATGCTCGGCCGCATCAAGCAGACCGACCTCAGCGTGCCGACAAAGATCGGTGGGTTTTGGTATTTCAACAAGACCGAAGAGGGCAAGCAGTATCCGACCTTTCTCCGCAGCAAGACCCGCGACGGGGCAAACGCCGAAGTGCTGCTCGATGTAAACGAGATGGCCAAGGGGCACGAGTTTTACTCGATCGGAGCATTTGAGGTGAGCGACGACGGCAATATGCTCGCCTTCTCGACCGACACCAACGGTTACAGGCAATACACGCTTCAGTTCAAGGACCTCAAGACCGGCAAGATACTGACCGACCGTATCGAACGCACGACCTCGACCGAATGGTCGCCCGACGGCAAATATCTCTTTTATGTGCAGGAAGATGCCGTTTCAAAGCGCAACGACAAGCTGTTTCGCCACGAGGTCGGCACCACGGGTGCCGATCCGCTTGTGTTTGAGGAAAAGGACGTCCTCTTTAACATCAATATCTATCGCTCGCGCGACCACAGGATGTTCTTCCTGCAATCCGGAGCGGCGACCATGAGCGAAGATCGCTATCTGTCGGCCGAAACGCCGCTCGGCGAATGGAAAATGCTCAGCCCGCGACGCGAAGGCCACGAATATTACGCAGACTTTGACATGGGCGAGTTTTATATCGTCACGAATAAGGATGCCGAAAACTTTAAGGTCGTCCGGGCACCGGCAAATGATCCGTCGGAGGCCAACTGGACAGACTTCATCGCGCACAACCCTAAGATAAAGGTCCAGTCGATCGACTTCTTTAAGGGGACGGCCGTCGTCTCAGAGGTCGAGAACGGCCTCGAATATATACGCGTGATGGATCGCAAGACTAAGCGTGCCGACCTGCGCATTCCGACGCCCGAGAGCGTTTACGAGATGGGCCTTGGCGGCAATCCCGAATACGCCACGCCTTATATTCGCTATAACTATTCGTCGATGGTCACGCCAAATTCAACCTATGAATTTGATCTAAAGGCGCGCAAGAGCGTGCTCGTCAAGCAGCAGGAGATACCGAGCGGCCACAACAGGGACAACTACGAGACGACACGCGTCTGGGCGATGGCCCGCGACGGCGTCAAGGTTCCCGTTTCGATCCTGATGAAGAAGGGCACGAAACTCGACGGGTCGGCCCCGATGCTGTTGTATGCGTATGGCTCATACGGCTATTCGATGACGCCTAACTTCTCATCCAGCCGCCTGAGCCTCGTTGATCGCGGAATGATCTATGCTATCGCGCACATTCGCGGCGGCAGCGAACTCGGCGAGAAATGGCGACAGGACGGACGGATGTTCAAGAAGATGAACACCTTTCACGACTTTATCGACTCGGCCAAATGGCTGATCGCGAATAAATACACCTCGAGCGACCGCCTCGTCATTCAGGGCGGCTCCGCGGGCGGCCTGCTGATGGGCGTTGTCACAAATCAGTCGCCTGAGACGTTCAAGGCCGTGATCGCGCAGGTTCCCTTCGTCGATGTGATGAACACGATGATCGACGACAGCCTGCCGCTGACCACGCAGGAATGGATCGAATGGGGAAATCCGCGCGACGACAAAAAGGCGTGGGATTATATGGACAGCTATTCGCCATACGACAACGTCCGGGCGCAGAATTATCCCGACATGCTCATCGAGGCCTCGCTCAACGACAGCCAGGTTCCCTACTGGGAAGCCGCCAAATGGACAGCCAAGCTCCGAGAGCTAAAGACCGACGACAACACCATCCTGTTAAAAATGAATATGGGCGCCGGCCACGGCGGCGCCTCAGGCCGCTACGACCGCCTAAAAGAGGTCGCCTTTGAATACGCCTATGCGCTGACGGAAGTCGGCATCACGAAGTAGCGACCGCAACACCGGCTCACGCCGGAACGCAACATCACGTCGGAACGCGGGCACCTCTGCCCGCGTTTTATTTTGTTTCAGGTTTCGAAAAGAGAATTATGCCGTAACCAACTCCCACTTCGCTGCCTCGCGCCGCATCGCCTCGGCATGCTCCGGCCAATCGTGAAGAGTTGCGGGATCAAAGTCAGCGCCATTGGGCCACACGAGTGTGTGAACCTCCGGATCGATCCTCACCTGTCTGAACAATTCAACATCGCGAAGCGGCCCATACAATTCACCTGCCAGGACGGCCTGGAAATCAATCTCATTTATCAGACCGTCATCAAATGCCACACGCAACTCATATGGCCCGACGATCTCAAAGGACGTAACGCGGTAGATCTCGTGTTTCATGCTGTTACCTAAGTGGCTCAATCGGCTTCGGCAGTTGCCCGCTATGTAGGAGCGTCCAGGCGTCCGTAAGGTCTGCCTGATGCAGTTCCGCCCATGCCTCGACAAACCTTCGCTGCCTCCGCGGCAGCGATCCCGCGATCATCTCAATCGTTTCGATCGTAAATACCGCAACCTCATCTTGGTAATATGCATGAAAGTGCGGAGCATGATGCGGTGCATTAGCTTCCCAATACATACGAATTATTATGCCAAAGAATCGGCTGAGTTCCGGCATCGGTGATCTCTTGAGCCCGCAGAGGCTATTTATATAACCGACCCGCGAGCGAGTCAAGCGGGAGCAGTCTCGAACGAGTTTCAATCCCAAGAGCAAGATCCCGCAAATTCGGTCAGGCAGCCATGCCAACATCGGTCACAAAAGCAGACACGTTCAGACGGGCTAAATTGCTATTCTGCGACATTGAGAATTGCAAATCGTAAGGCTGACCCTCTCCTCGCCCTGCCGTCACATTCGCGAGCGGCCGGAACGCAACATCACGTCGGAACGCGGGCACCTCTGCCCGCGTTTTCTCTTGAACAGGCGGCCAAACCAGTAGGGTGGATGTGCACAGTCGTCCGTCTCAATGAGGTTGTCTGAAAAGTCGTTCTTTCGCGGCGAAGCCGCAAAAAGATAGTAGCCAGACGTGAAACGCCTGGAACGACTGCCTCCAAGGCATCTCGCCCTGAAGGGGCGAAAGGCCAATGTTTACGGGTGTCTGCCGCACCTTCAGTGCGGAAATCATCGTTCGCAACTTTCCAGACGTTTCACGTCTGGCTACCGTCTTTCGCGGCTCCACCGCGTAGAAGCAGACTTTTCAGACATCCTCATGAAGAGACAAATCGTTGAACCGGCGCGATAAGGCCAAGGACGACCGTAAAGCCAACAAGTTATTGCGACCCAAGGCCTCGGCGGTGACTCCGGACGACACTCGATTCTTACGGTTCTCTCCGCCGACACCGCGATAGTGGTATTAGTGTCTGTTGCGAGCGACCATAGTTCTCAAATTCACAGCGGCAATGTCGTGCTTACCGGCGATAGCAGAAACAAATGTTCTTCCGGTGCTCGCAGTGTATTTTTCGGCGCGGGCAAGAGGTAAATTTTGCGGTTACATTTGACGATCTTGTCGATACATTCGATCGGTTTTCACCGCTCTTGTCGATACACTCGACCGGTCGTCACTATCGGTCATCCAGACTTGAGATGTTCGGTCAGGATGACCGATTCATGACCGTGAGGAAAACCAATTCCCTGACCTATTGCACGCCAGAAGCCCATAAATACGGGACCGAAACGCGTTTCTTGATCTTTGGCACGGGCATTGCTAAATAGGTCGCGGGCAAAGCCCCAAATTTAGGACGCTCGAAGTGAGCACCGAAACTGTTATGAGAAAAACGAACTTCGCACGGATAATAACCGCCGCCCTTGTCTGGGTGATGCTGTCCTCGACGCTGGCGTTTGGCCAGGCGGCCATAACGACCGCACCGGGCACGACGGCTGAGACGGCAAGGAGCGAAAATCCTTTCGCTGCATTCCTGATCGAGGTCTCCGGAACGACCGCCGATAACGGCTATGCGAAAGAAGCCGACCGCGTAGCGGCCGTTCTCGCCGGCAAGTCCGGTAAGAGCGCCGTCTTGATCGACGATAATGGCTACGCACGCGATATGGTCGTCGAATCGGCTGCTGCAAAACTCGCGGCACGCGGCAGCAAACGGCTCTATCGCATCAACTGGAACGCCGTCTTTGCCGCCGCCAAGACCGAAGCCCAAATGGACGCTGTCGTAAAGGGCATCCTCGGCCACGTCGCGACGGTAAAGGACAACACGGCGATCTATCTCGACGACATCGCGGGCTTCTCGACCGTTTCGCCAATGCTCGGCCAACAGGTCGCGACGAACCTCTACGCGGCGCTCGCGCAGGGCAAGATACAGGTATTCTCCGCCGCAGACATGTCGAGCTTCCACAGCCAGATCGTCGCTGACGCGAGGCTCAAGACAAAGTTCGAAATGATCCGCCTCGTCGAGGGTGACAATGATGGATTCGTAGGCGACAAGATCTCGCCCGACCTGAGAGAATTGATGGCTGGTGCCGACAGGAATAGGACCGTTAAGGTTATTCTCCAGTCGGATGATATCGAAAATCCACAGCTCATCGACGTCCTTCGCAAAAACAATATCAATATCGGCGGACGTGCAAGCGCTCTGAAAATGCTTTTTATCGATCTGCCGCTGAATGTGGCCGAGGCTGTCGCCGCCGTCCGCGCGGCAAAGCACCTCTCGCTCGATAAAGAGGTCAAGCTGCTCGGCCACGTCGAGGAAACGACCGGAGCTTCGCTCGTCCGCAATCAGACAACGACAGTGATCAACGCTCTTGGCGTGCCGGTAAATACAAACTATCAGTTGGACGGGACCGGAATGACGATTGCGGTTGTTGATTCCGGCCTCTATGAAGGACACAATTCGTTCCTGGACAATGCATTTACTGACCGCGTCATCAAGCACGTTGACTTTACCGGGGCCAGCGGCAGTTCGAGTGGCAGCTCGGCAACGAGTCGTGACCCTTACGGCCACGGCTCGCATGTGGCGGGACTTCTGGCCGGCGGCAGCGGACGCACAGGCGAACTCACGCCTTATAGGGGCATGGCTCCAAACGCAAAACTCATCAATGTCCGCGTCCTGAATGATCACGGAACAGGAACGACATCCGGCCTGCTGCAGGGGCTCGACTGGCTCTATACGAACCGCTCAACCTATAACATCAAGGTCGTAAACATGAGCCTCGGCACACCGGCTGTCGAGACATGGCGCAACGATCCGCTCTGTCGCGCGGCACGCCGGCTGGTCGATGTCGGAATGGTCGTCGTCGCCGCCGCCGGTAACAGCGGCAAGAATGCTCAGGGGCAAAAGATGTATGGCGCGATCCATTCGCCGGGCAATGACCCCTCGGTCATCACCGTCGGCGCGACTAATACATTTGGAACGGACGCTCGGACTGACGACGCTATCACGACGTTTAGCTCCAGAGGGCCGACACGGTCGTTCTACACCGATCAGGCAGGCACCAAAGTGTATGACCACCTGATCAAGCCTGACCTCGTGGCTCCTGGCAACAAGCTGATCTCTGCCATCGGTCGCGACAGCGAGATATTAGAGGCCAACCCATGGCTCGCGGTCTATCCTACGAGTTCAAACAATGACAACCTGACGCTGATGTACCTCTCGGGCACCTCGATGTCAACGCCGATCGTGTCAGGCACCGCCGCACTGCTTCTGCAGGCAAATCCAAAGCTCACGCCAAACATGATCAAGATGCTGCTCGAATACACAGCTCAGCCGATAGCCGGCTACAACATGT
>JAGOWF010000294.1 GCA_018060305.1 Pyrinomonadaceae bacterium | reverse complement strand
AGCAGATACTCCGCGATGGCAAGATGCTGACAGGCGGTGAGGACGGCAAACTTGACGATCTGACGCGAGAGGGGCTCGGTGCGTTTCAGGAGGCGAAGGGCATGAAAGTGACCAAGACGCTGAATGCCGCGACGCTCGATAAGATGGGGATCGCGCTGACGGACAAGCAGAAGGAACAGGTTGCCGCGCAGGCGGCATATGACGCGGCAAAGGCCGCGGCTAAGGCCCAATGAATGGGTGCAATCGGGAAACGGGCCGGGGCGTTGAGCCGCCGGCCATTTTTTTGAGATATGCAGACTAAATTACTGATCCTGGCCCTTGTATTGATGCTTTCCGCGGCCGTGTCCGCCCAACACGCCGGAGCCTCAGCCGCTATCCGCAAGGTTATGGATGAGCAGGTCATTGCTTGGAACAACGGCGACCTTGAGGCATTTATGCAGGGCTATTGGAAGTCGGACAAACTCAAGTTCGTGTCGGGCGATCGAATAACCTACGGCTGGCAGCCGACCCTCGACAACTACCGCAAGACCTACGGCTCACCGGGGATGATGGGCAAGCTGACATTCTCAGACCTCGAGATCACGGTCTTGTCGCGGAGCGCGGCATTCGTCGTCGGCAGTTGGTCGCTGGCACGCGAAAAGGACGATCCGAAGGGCAAGTTCACCTTACTGTTTCGCAAGTTCAAGGACGGCTGGCGTATCGTTACGGATCATTCCAGTTGACGCGGCTAGTGGTAGCGGGAACGGGTCTTTGCGGAGAATAGCGGTTCGAGGTATTCGAGTGTTTTGGTGACGGCACCGCAATTTGCGTTCATCACGGCGAGGGCGTTTCGCCCCAGCTCGTCGCGTCTAGCGCGGTCGGCGAGCAACGAACGAAACTCGCCCGCGAGCTGTGCCGATGCGTCCTTTTCGGTAACTCGTCCGATCTGCCTGAGGGCATCCTTCGATAGAAACTCCTCAATCGCCGCAGTGAAATTCGCCGTGTGCGGCCCTGTAACGGTGGCTCGGCCTGCTGCCGCAGGTTCGTAGATGCTCTGGCCGCCGTGCGGGATCAGGCTGCCGCCGACAAAGACGATCTCGGCCAGCGGATAGGCTGAGCGAAGCTCGCCGATCGAATCAAGCAAGATGACCTCAGCCGTGCGGTCGCGGCCTGAAGGCTTTTCAGTGCGGCGGACCCAAGAGAATCCACTCTTCTTTATTGATTCGGCGACCTCTGCGAAGCGTTCGGGATGTCGCGGCGCGATCATCAGTCGAGGCAGGTGCTCGCCCGATGATTTCCAGACCTCGCGGAACGCCTCGATGACCCATTTCTCTTCAGGTGAATGCGTGCTTGCGGCGATGATCAGCGGTTCGTTGGGTGTAATTCCAAAGCGGTCGCGCAACTCGGCGGTCAATGCCGTCTCTTTATCGTCGAGATCGTGGTCAAATTTGAGATTGCCCGTAACGCGAACCTTGCTGCCGCGGGCTCCGAGGGCCATTAGCCGCGTTGCGTCGGATTTGTCCTGCATCAGGGCGAGTTCGAGATAGTTGAGGACCCGCTTCATAAACCGCTTGATCTTTGTATAGCGGTTGAGCGAGCGTGTCGAAAGGCGGCCATTCACTATCGCGACGCGGGCGCCGGATTTGTAAGCCTCGCGGAAAAAGTTGAACCAGATCTCTGTCTCCATCACCAGAACGACCGATGGCCTGATGCGTCTGAGCGACCGGCGAACGGTATTGCGCCAGTCGAATGGAAAATAGAATATGAGATCGGCGATGTCGCCGAATGTCACTTTGGCGATCTTCTGACCTGTTCGCGTGGTGGTCGAGACGACAAGCGAATAGTCGGCGAATCGTTCCTTTATCTTCTCCGCCAACGGCCGCGCTGCATTGGCCTCGCCGACCGATACGCAATGCAGCCATACGACTCTCTTGCCCTTTGGATCGAATGCGGGAATGAACCCGAATCGCTGTTTGAAACCGGCGACAGACTTGCCGCCGGTGAGCGCATCGAACACGAACTTAGGCGTCATCAGAAGGAAGCCAAGTGTGTAGATGATGCCGTAAAGGAAATACACAAGAAAGTTTCAGAGTTACAGAAGTTGCAGAGTTACGGAGTTACGGAGTTTAGGGTCGGGACGATCTTAAATATTGTGCGAGACTCAGTACCATTCGCGACACTTCAGACGTTAGGTCATACAGCTCGGTGAACTGGGCTTGCGAAATATAGTCGAGGCCGACGGCAACGTGCAAGTGTGACTGGACCTCGGCTGCCGACCCTCTGGCGAGATTAAGGAAATTGGCAAACTCGGAGTTTGTTCGGCGTCCGTGTCCCTCGGCGATGTTGGCCATGATCGAGACCGAGGCTCGGCGAACCTGGTCCTTTAGACCGAAGTCTTTGCCGAAATCTCCGTCAGAAGTTATCCGATAG
The DNA here is from genome assembly GCA_018060305.1 of Pyrinomonadaceae bacterium. GTDB lineage: Bacteria > Acidobacteriota > Blastocatellia > Pyrinomonadales > Pyrinomonadaceae > OLB17. Next base: position 704 of record JAGOWF010000294.1, on the reverse strand, counting down.
ATCTGAAGAGTAAGCTGATGTGCCTTTTGCCAGGCAACGATCTCTTCAAAACTATTGAACTTAGCCACACTCTGTAACTCCGCAACTCTGTAACTTTCTGTAACTATTTTACGCGTTCCATATACCGCTCTTCGGCGGGATTTACTCGGATGCGTTCGCCCTCGATGATGAATGGCGGGACCGATATCGTGACGCCGTTCTCGAGAGTTGCGGGCTTGTTTGAATTCGACGCAGTGGCTCCTTTGAGGGGCGGATCGGTCCGGGTCACGGTCAGGTCCATCGTTGCCGGAAGCGCGACACCGATGGGCGTGCCGTCGTAGAACTCGACTTCGATAGTGAGGTTCGGGACCAGCCATTGGGCGGCATCGCCGAGTTCGTCTTCGGTCAGGGCCACCTGCTCGTAGGTCTCGTTGTTCATAAAATGATGATGCGAGCCGTCCGAGTACATATAGTCCATCTTGTGCTGCTCGAGCGTCACCTTTTCGAGCGTGTCATTTGAGCGAAAGCGGAACTCGAACGAGTTGCCCGTGAGCAGATTGCGAAGCCGTGCCTGCACCATCGCCCGCAGGTTGCCGGGCGTGTGATGATGAAACTCCATCACTTTCACCGGTGCGCCCTCGTGAAGGATCACCATGCCTCTGCGTATGTCGTTTGCCGAAATTGCCATAGATCTTAAAAGTTACAAAAGGGCTAGTGTAGTTTTC
>JAGOWF010000293.1 GCA_018060305.1 Pyrinomonadaceae bacterium | reverse complement strand
TAAACAACCTGAGGAAGAACGGCACGGTCTTGATATCGTCAATAAAACTGACACCGGCGATCAGCACTGCGCCAATAAAATATCCCCACGAAAACGGCCCTACGACATACAGCGAGATCGGAACATACGCGAGAAGACACAAGATAACGATCACGATCCCCGCACCATGCGGCGTAGGCTCGATGTGCGAACTGCGTTCATTTGGGATCGCGAGGATCTGTCCCTTAAGCCCGAGCCGGCGATATAGGCCGACACCCGCAAATGAGATACCGAGGACCGAGATGAAAATGATGAGTCCGATCATTCAGATTGGCGAAATGACAATTGAATCAGGAACAGAGCGCGGCTGTCAATTTCGGTGCCAACCATTAGATATATTCTTCTAAAAGAAAAAGCTTGACATTTATAGGCGTATGTGCTATCGTTGCAACACTTTGGGTCTTTGAAAATCGCGAAAGGAAATTTTTTTTCCAAATCGGTGGGACAGTCGCAAAATATCATCGTAACTAGCTGTGTTAGCAACGAGTTAAGGTGTCCCACGCGGGTGCGGGACACCAGCGGGACACTCATGATCGAATGCGGCGGCTGAATCGTCGGCTTTGGGTCTTTGAAAATCGCCGAAAAAAGTTTTTTTCAAAATCGGTGGGACAGTCACAAAATACCATCGTAACTAGCTGTGTTATCAATGGTTTAGGGTGTCCCACACCGGTGCGGGACACGGCGGGACACTCATCGTCGCAATCGCAGGCGATCAGGAGTGGAATATTACTGTTTCACTCGATCGGCCCCGGATGGGCTGATGGCAGTGCGAGGGCCGTCTGATAAGCATCACAGGCGTCGAGAAGCGAGTACTTATCCTCAGCGGCCTGTCTGGCAAGCCGTCCGATCTCGGACAGTTTCGCTCGGCTGTCATACGCCTGGAGGATCGTCGATTCGAGTTCTCGCGCGTCACCCGGCTCGATGTGCCAGCCGATGCCGTCCTCGTCGATCACGCGGGACAGTTCACTTCCCTCGTCGGTAAGAGCGATGATCGGCTTGCCGGCGGCCATGACGTTATATGTGCGGCTCGGCATCGCCGTGCCCCACATGCCTTTGATAAGAGCGACGAGGCCGACGTCGCAGGCGTTCAAGAATATCGTCTGCTCGGATCGTGGGCGGTAATCGAGGATAGTGACGTTGGCGAGTTTGCGTTGGCTGACGGTCTCATCGAGCCATTTCTTCTTTACGCCCGCGCCGATAAAGAGGAAATGGATGTCTTCCCTTTCCCGCAGCCGTTCCGCCGCCTCAACGATCGTCTCAACGTCGGTCGGATGCCCGATGTTTCCGGCGTATAGGAGCACGAACTTGTGCTCGATAGCGAGTTCTCTCAGCAACGCGTTATCGTCTCGCGGCAGCGGTTCGATCGTCTCAAGATCGGCCCAGTTTGGGATAGTCACGATCGGGAGATCAAGGCCAGCGGTCTTTTTTTGAAAGAGCTCATTCATATCGCGGCCCATGACGATGACCTTGGCTGCGTGCTTATAGACCCAGCGGTTTATGTAATGCACGAAGCGAACAAACGCCGAATCGGCCTTTGCCGAGCCAACCGCGACGAGTATCTCAGGATAGCTGTCCTGGACGAGCAGCGTATAGGATGTGCCCTTGATCAACGCGGCGAGGGCCGTCGTCACCGGAAGCGACGGCGGTGCGGTTACGACCATGACCTGATCGCCCTTTCGAAAATGCCTGAGTGAAGAAAGGAACACTGAGAGCCCGATAGTGAGCATGTTGACGAGGCGAAACGCTATGACATTCTTGTCAAGCGTAGTTCCCCATGCACGGAAGATATCGACGCCATTGTGCGTCTCTCGCTTTGGCGCTCTAACGCCTCGGGCCATATGCTTGGGCTGGCCGGTGATGACATTTACTTTGCGTAATTTGGCAAGGTGTTCGGCTATTGAGGTGAGGTAATAGCCCGTGGACATCTCCTCGGGATAGTAAACCTCGGTCAGCACCCAAAGCGTGTTGTCGGCGGGCATTATTCTAGGAAAAATGGCGGCGGTGGCTCATATAGCCGAGGACGATCTTGCTGACCGTCTGCGACACGTTGGCGGCCATATATTCACGCGGCGGCGTCCACGCGGCAGGCTGCGCGATGGCGAGCTCGACCGCGCGGACGATAGAATCGGTCTCTGCGCCGCTCAGGATGTTACTGCCGCATTCCTGGGTCTCAGGCCGTTCGGTCACGTCGCGCAGAGTGATATTAGGTATGCCAAATATGGCACATTCTTCCTGCACGGTGCCGCTGTCGGTGAGGACGGCTAGCGAGTTCTTTTCGAGCTTGACGAAGTCAAAAAATCCGAGTGCCTTAAGGAGCCTTATCTGTTTCGCATCAGGCCGCAGGCCGCTCTGCTCGAGCCGCTCGGCAGTTCGCGGGTGCACGGAAACGAGGACTTGCTTGCCAAACTTCTTCGAGACCTCACTGAGGCCCGCAAATATCCTTGTGAGCCGTTCAGGCAGATCGACATTCTCCGAACGGTGCAGGGTCACGAGGAAATACTCGAACGGCTTTACCGAGAGCCCCTTCATGACCTCGCTATTTTCAATGTTGTCACTAAACGTGTCGAGGACCTCCTTGATCGGGTTGCCCGTGACAAAAATGCGGTCGCGATCGATGCCCTCGCGGACGAGATTCTCCTTGCTCCGCTCGGTGTATGGCATGAGGACGGTGCTCGAATGATCGATTATCCGGCGGTTTATTTCCTCAGGAACGCGGTCGTCAAAGCAGCGGTTTCCCGCTTCCATATGGAATACAGGGATCTGCCGCCGGGCCGCCGCGATCGCCGTCAGGGCGCTGTTCGTATCGCCGAGCAGCAAAACTCGGTCAGGTTTATGCTGATCGAGCACTTCATCGATCTTTGACAATATCTGGCCTATCTGCTCGCCGAAGGCCTTTGACTTTATGCCGAGATGCACGTCGGGCGTTCGGATATCCAGTTCACGGATAAACACATCGCTCAGACTCTCGTCGTAATTCTGGCCCGTGTGAACGGTAATATGCTCGTCGTGCTGATCGAGAACGCGCATCACCAGGCTGAGCCTGATGATCTCGGGCCGCGTCCCGAAAATGGTCATTAT
>JAGOWF010000292.1 GCA_018060305.1 Pyrinomonadaceae bacterium | reverse complement strand
CAATCCGATGCAGTCGTAAACACGGACCTTGAGCCGTCCGGCATCTGCCAAGCGGTCGAGGATCTCGAAGAGGTCATCAGAATGAACGTCCTGCACGCTTGTAATGCCAAGCGACGCTGCGTAATTGCCCGCAGTTTCAATGATCTCGGCCCAGTTTGACCCATGATCGGCAGGCACTCGGCCGCGCAATTTTACGAGGCCAGGACCGCTAATCAGTCCGTCCGGAGAAGCGATGCCCGCACTGCGTAGAGCCAGCGAGTTGGCAAGCCCAAACGAATAGTCTTTTGAGTAAAGTAGAACAGGATTTTCTGGAGTGATGGCGTCAAGTTCTGCCGCTGTCGACAGACTCTTGGCATCGATCCAGCCACGGCCGAGTATCCAACGGCCCTTTGGTATGAAACGGGTGCATCGGGCAACGGCCGCCAGCATCTCGGGTTCTGACATGCCGCTTACGTCGATGTGCGAGAAGAGGTTGCCGATCGCGGTCAGATGGACGTGCGCATCGTTAAAGCCGGGGATAACCAGGCGGCCGCCCGCATCGAGGATACGCGTTTTGGGCCCGGCGAGTCTCTGAACAGCCGCGTCCAAACCAATCGCAGTGATCCTGTCACCGGACACGGCGATTGCCCGTGCACGCGGTTTGTGTGCATCAAGGGTGCGGACATTGGCATTCGTGATGATGAGGTCGGCTTGCGGCTGTGCAGAGACGGCAACTGCCAAAAACACTACAAGAGCCGCGTAACGCATCACTTTCGCTCAAATACGATCCTGCCATCTACGATGGTCTGCAAGACCTGAACGTCACGGATCTTCGCAGGCTCGATCGTAAAGATATCCTCCGACAGGATCACGAGATCAGCTAGCTTGCCGACCTCGAGCGTGCCCTTCACACCTTCCTGAAATTCCGCATACGCCGAGCCGTATGTAAACGCCCGAACGGCCTCATCAACCGTGATCTTTTGTTCGGGCACCCAGCCGGTCGGGCTTTTCAGATCGCTCGTCTGGCGTGTCACGGCGGCGTAGATGCCAAAGATCGCGTTGAGATTTGCTACGGGCGAATCGGAGCCGAATGCGAGAACTGCACCGGTATCGAGCAGCGTCCGAAAGGCATACGTGCCTTTCAGCCGTTCGGTGCCGATGCGCTTTACGGCCCACTTGCCATCATCGTAAATGTGCATCGGCTGCATCGACGCGACGACCTTTAGCTTTCCAAATCGCGGAATGTCCTGCTCCCTCAGATGCTGTGCGTGCTCGATGCGAAAGCGCCGATCTCGCCCGCCGTTCACCTCATCGAGGCCTGCGTAATAATCAAGGATCGTCGCATTCGAGCGGTCGCCGATCGCGTGGATATTCACCTGAAGCCCGGCCTTGTCGGCGTGAATGATGTCCTGCTTCATGGTTGTCGTAACGTCGGCGCGAGGCAGTCCTGTTGTATTTGGGGCGTCGGAATACGGCTCAAAAAGCCACGCCGTCGTTGATCCGAGGCTACCATCGGCATAGCCTTTGACGCACCCAACGCGTAGCATCGGAGTCCCGAATGCACGTGCGATCCCGACATCCTGCCACAGTTTATAATCCGCCAGCGTCGTGCAGCCGTATAACCGTGTCTTGAGCTTGCCCTGCCGTAAGAGCTCCTGATAAACGCGGATATCGAGGGCCGATGAGCCCATATCCTGCGCGCTCGTGATGCCGATGCTGGCCGCATATTCGGTCGCGGCGATGGCTTGTTCCATGCCCTGCGCAAAGCCCGGACTTGGGATGACACGCTCAATATACGCCTCAGCGGCGTCCTTGAATATTCCCGTCAGGTTTCCCGTCGCATCCCGCACGATCTCGCCACCGGCGACATCCTTTGTATTCTTGTCAACGCCGGCGAGCCTCATCGCAAGACTGTTCGCCAGCGACATATGCCCGTCCAGCCGGCTGACATAGACCGGATTGTCCCGCGTAACGGCATCGATCATTGCGGCGGTCGGCAGTTCGGCCGGCGTCCAGTTCTCATGGTCCCAACGCCCGCCCTCGATCCAGCGGCCCTTTGGCAGTTTGGCGGCAAACTCCTTCAAACGCCTGATGAACTCAGCCGTGCTCGTCACACCTTTCCCGAGGTCGATCTGTGACCGCTGGGCGCCGGTAGCCATAAAATGCAGGTGAGCGTCGTTTAGGCCCGGAATGATCGTCTTGCCTTTTCCATCGATGACCGTTGTTTTTGGCCCGATCAGCCCGTCCGTGTCGGCGTCCGACCCGACCGCGACGATCTTGCCGTTGAGCACCGCGATAGAGCGCACAACTGTCCGTTTTGCATCCATCGTGCGGATGTTTGCGTTCTTAACTACCAAGTCCGCGGCAAGCGGCGTCTGTCCAAAGATGGCGTGGCCAGGGGCGAGTATCAGGGCAACAAAAAAGGCAGCTCTTTTCATAAAAATGGTCATTTCTGCGAAACTGTAGCTCGATTATAACAATGCAAAAGGCCCTTATCCATTTTGTGCTCTGCATGTTGGCCGCCGCGACCGTCACGGCTCAGTCACCGGCGAAGGTCCTAAAACGGGCCGAAAAGGCACTTGGCGGCAAAAACGCGATACAAGCTGTGCACTCCCGCATCGACAGCGGCACGATCAGGCGCGTGAGTGATGGTGCGGCGGGCCGATACGTTTCACAAACATCTCTTCCGAATCTGCTTAACATCCGTTATGACATCGCAGGTTTTGAGACAGAGATGGGTTACAACGGCCGGTCCGCATGGTCGCGCAATTCGCGCGACGGCCTGCGAACCCTGACCGGCACAGCAAGCACGGCGATGCAGGCGGCGGCGATCTATCGAAACAATTTGTGGCTCAAATACAAGCAGCAAAAGGCAAAGATCGCCTCTGGTGGCCCCGTCACGCTCGACGGCAGACCGGCAGACGTCATCGTAATGACCACGCCCAAAGGGGTCACGCTCAGACTCTGGTTCGATGCGGCAACGGGCCTTCCCATTCGTGATGAGATCGCGGGCGATATCATCGAGTATGCCGACTATCGCAGTATCGGCCGCGTAAAACGGGCGCACTCGATCCGCCTAACCACCGCCGGTGAGACTTATGAGATCAACCTCGACGAGATCAAAGCCAACGCGGCGGTCGCTCG
>JAGOWF010000084.1 GCA_018060305.1 Pyrinomonadaceae bacterium | reverse complement strand
CGAGGAAGTCGCCCGGCAAGTCTCGATCGAGGCAATGAAACCAGAGCTTGTAATTTTGTCCAAAGCTCAGTAATATTTACAATTAAGTAAGGATTCGCCACGGCGAATCCATTTTTTGAGAGGAAAATACTATGTCAGCAGTTGCAGCACCGAGCGTTGAGTTGGATGTCACCGAGGCAGCATCGGTCGAGATCAGGAAATTTATTGAGGCCGAAGACGATCTGCCGGAAACGGCGGGTCTTCGCGTCCGTGTAGTGCCGGGCGGCTGCTCGGGCTTTCAATACAGCCTAAACGTCGAGGAAGAGTCGCGTCAGGGCGATTTTCTCTTCGAGCAGCACGGGATCAAGTTCTTTGTCGATATGTTCTCAGCACAGTATCTGAATGGCGTTCAGATCTCCTATACGTCGAACGTGATGGGCTCCGGCTTCACGTTTGAAAATCCCAATGCCAGCGGCGGCTGCGGCTGCGGCACCTCGTTCTCGGCATAGGAGTTGCAGAAGCCCGCGCGTAAGCAAGGGCGATACACTCAACGTATCGCCGGCGCCCTTGCTTACGCGCGGGCTTCTGCATTTTCTCTGGAAGCTTGATTCGATTACACGTCTCTTGTCCTATCCAACAGGACAACTAAAGACGGAGAAGAGCGGGCGGCGGGGCTTGGAAAAGCCCCGTTCGCGCGTCAAACCATAACCATTCCCGTAATGGTTGCATTCGGATCGCTTATAGGTCATAATTAGTCCCTGTTAGTTTCAAGGTCCAAATAAGGGTGACAATTTAAGTTCGTCGTTGGATCAGAGATTTCTGATTTCTCAGGAATCGTTTGTGTGTTGAGGATTTCTTATAAGTAGGTGACACGTTCCCGTCGCCGGTTCTCCTCAGCAGTTCCCGCAAATAATAATAGGAGTTTTTAGTTTGATATTTTCCAAGAAGAGTATATTTCTCTCGGCCTGCGCCCTGTGCGCCTGCCTTGGTTTTTCAGTTACAGTTTCCGCGCAGGTCCGCGATCGAGTCGTTAAGACAACATCGAGCCAGCCGACAAATCAACCGCCGAAACAGCCTGTCGAACGCGTCAAGCCGACAGTTTCATCGCGTCCTGTTCTAACAAATGAGGTCCGCGTCGTCCGCTCCGCAGACCCCGCGTGGGAGCCGATGGTCGAAAAGACAGCATCCACAAAAGCCGCTGGTGTCGCGGCAATGGTCGCTGCCGGCAAGACCACCTACGGGATGGAAACGAGTGTCAGGCTAGATAATGCCATCAAGGCCCGCTACGGCATACCGTATCTCTACGGCTCGACGGGACCAAATCGTTACGATTGCTCAGGTTTTGTATGGGCCGCCTTTAAGGATGCAGGTATCGATTTTACGCGCACCTCGGCACGCAGCATGTGGTCGCAATCGGAGCCTGTTGACGGGGCCGACCAATATAAATTCGGGACGCTCGTATTCCTCAATGGCCTCGGCCACATGGGTATCGTCGCCGACGAGAACGGTTTCTACCACGCCTCATCGAGCAAAGGCATTACCTATTCGCCCTTCAAGGGCTACTGGTCGAGCCGCATCGTCGGTTTCCGCAAGCTGAAAGCTGACGCCAAGTAGTTTTTCTCAGGCACGGTAAGAAGGCCCGGTGTCGTCAGACATCGGGCCTTTCTTAGTTCTGAGTGCAAGCTTTAGCTCGTCTGCGGCATACGCAAAGAACAAGCTGAAGCTTGCACTCTAAACAACAAATCCCGGCCGCGAATGCTGATCTTTGATCTCATACACGACCGCGATCTTGTCAATGGAGACATACGCGACTTTGTCGTCCTCGTCCCGTAGGTAAAGGACGCCGTTTTTAACGTCGATCACATCGCCCCTGAACGCCGCATTCGTCCCGCACGTGACGTCGATCTTCTTGCCCATCAATTGCTTCAACAGTTCTTCCATATGAGTTGCCTCCTACTTTAGCTGGAGGAAGTAGGTCAAAAACGAATCGGGCTTTAGCCCAAAAACCCCTCGCTATAACCGATTGCTGAGTGCCATCTCTCTACTTACGCGTCCCCATTTACTCGAATTCTCGCTAACCGCCGTTTCAACCTTTTTTGGTTCCGAATACGCAAGTGCTGCCGCAATGATCGCAACGTCCCGATCGATCTCGTCTACTTCACTGCCCTTCCGACGCTCGTTAAACCGTGGAATAAAACCCGTGTCGAGCTTGCCCTCAATAAACTCGCTGTCGTCCATCAACTCGCGAAAGAACGGCAGCGTCGTTTTGATCCCGGCAACCTCATACTCAGCCAGAGCCCGCCGCATCCGATCTATGGCCTCAGCCCGGTCGCGGCCGTGGACGGATAATTTCGAGATCATCGGATCGTAATGTATCGACACCTCGCAGCCCTCGTAAACTCCTCCGTCGTCGCGAACGCCGGGCCCGTGAGGCAGTCTGAGACGTGTGATCCGTCCGGGCGACGGTAGAAAATTGTTCTCGGGGTCCTCGGCATACACGCGGCACTCTATCGCGTGGCCTGTCAGGCTTACGTCATCTTGCGTAAATGACAGCTTTTCGCCTGTTGCAACAAGTATCTGCTCGCGCACAAGGTCAATTCCCGTGACAAGTTCGGTCACAGGATGCTCGACCTGCAGCCGCGTGTTCATTTCGAGAAAATAGAATGATCGGTCAACATCCGAGACTAGAAACTCAACCGTGCCGGCCCCGACATAGTTCACCGCCGCCGCAACCTTGACAGCACACGCGCCCATCTCAGAGCGGAGCTCGGCGGAATTTATTGGCGACGGCGCCTCTTCGACGACCTTCTGATGCCGCCGCTGGATCGAGCATTCGCGCTCGCCGAGGTGAACGTGGTTGCCGTGCGTGTCCGAGAAGACCTGTATCTCAATATGCCGCGGTCGCATGACGGCTTTCTCGACATATATCGATTCGTCACCAAACCCGGCCATTGCCTCGGACTGCGCCGTTTCAAGGGCGGACTTGAGATCGGCCTCGCTACCGACAAAACGCATGCCCTTGCCGCCGCCACCGGCCGACGCCTTGAGCATCACCGGATAGCCCATCGTCGCCGCGGTCTCGCGTGCCTCCTCATATGAAGCCAAAGGCTCGGTCATACCCGGCACAACGGGAACATCCGCAGCGATCGCGATCTTTCGGGCCGAGATCTTGCCGCCCATCGCCTCCATGGCATCAGGCGCAGGACCGATAAATGTCAGTCCCGCAGCCGTCACGTCGCGAACGAACGCCGCGTTTTCCGACAAAAAGCCATATCCCGGATGTATCGCCGCTGCCCCTGCAGCCTTTGCGGCTTCTATGATCTTGTCGCCGCGCAGATAACTCTCGCTCGACGCCGACGCGCCGATATGATAAGCCTCGTCCGCCATCCGCACATGCAAAGCATCGCGATCCGCGTCCGAGAAGACCGCGACCGCAGCGATCCGCATCTCGCGGCACGCGCGGATCACACGGCAGGCGATCTCCCCTCGATTGGCGATCAATATCTTTGAGAACATATTTTAAACAGGATATACAGGATGAACAAGATAAAGAAGGAACGATTATCCTTCTGCTATTCCACAATCGAATTGTACTGATTCTTCGGATCGAATCGTATTCCAACTTTTGCGCCCGGCACATAGTCGCCGGCCCTCTGTTTCTGTTCGAAGGTCAGGGCGTCGGCCGATTCGAAATCAACACCGTTCAACGTGTAAACAAACACTACCAGTTCCTGTCCGTTCTCGTCCGTTTTCACGTCGATTATAGTGCCATCGGTGATCCGGCCATTCTCGAGCAGAAACCGCCGCCGCGCATTTGGGTCGGTCGGTTTTCGTCCTAATATCTTGTCGATCAGGCCCATTTTAATCGAGCTGTAGCGGAGGCTTGCCGTATCTTTCCCTCAGACGATTTACAGCGGCGAGCACGGTCGGACGTTTAATTATCCTGGCCTCGAGCGGCCGCTTGCCGGGAATATCGATCATTATCAGCCCGAGCAAGATCGTCAGGATTCCCTGTCCCGGAATTCCCGGCAGAGACAGGACAATGCCGAGAAGGATCAAAAACACGCCAAGGATGTTTTTGATTATCACCGCTCCCCAACGGACAGTCCAATGGCTGCCGGGCAAAAAATCCTGCCTATAATGCGTGCTGAAGTAATTCGCCGGTATCTTGACCATCACGATACCAATCGCAATGAAACTTACCGTCAGCGAGATCAGAAACAGCCCCACGCCGAGCAGCACGCTGCCGAGCGTCAGAGATTGCCAGAATGCCGACAGGCGCTCAGTCATCTGCGTCCATCGCCCTTAGCTTGCCACGTATATAGATCATTCGCTGTATAAGCGTCCACAGCGAACCGATCGCGAGCACCCACAGCACCTGCGGCATTCGATTGGAGAACCAGTTCGTAGATGTCCAGTTCCAGGTCGATAATGCTCCGATAATGAACAGAACGACGCGTTCAGGCCGCTGGAGAAAGCCGACGTTTGCCTTCACGCCCAGTCCCTCGCTGCGGGCTGTCGTGTAGCTGACCAGCACCGATGCGATCATGCCCACGCCGGCGAGAAAGACATTCAGTTCCGAATGCTGCGGGGTCTGACGCGAATAGAACACGATGATACCGAGAAATACGGCCATGTCCGACAATCGGTCCAGGGTCGAGTCGAGAAACGAACCGTATTTCGTCACGCGTCCGGTCAACCGGGCGACGTTGCCGTCGAGCATGTCAAATAGGTTCGCGACGATCAGCACGATACCGGCCCAAAAGAACTCACCGAAGCCAAACAATACGCCGCAGCCCAGATTGATCGTCACGCCGATCAGCGTCAGCACATTCGGCGGTATGCCGAGCGAAGCAAGGCCCCGAACCATCGCATCGATGATCCGCATCGCACCGCGTCCTATGCTCGCTCCGACCTCTAGCATCTCTCACAAATAAAAAATTCAAAATGAAAAATTCAAAAATGGAGCCCCTTCCTAATTTTGCATTTTGAATTTTGATTTTTGAATTTCATTCATTTCTGCTCGTGTATCGTCGTCACCCTCGTGATCTCAAAATTTCGCCAGCCCGTCGGCGTCTTGACCTTGATCTCGTCGCCCTCTTCCTTGCCCATCAACGCCTGGCCGATCGGCGAGACTGTCGAGATCTTGCCCTTCTCGGGTTCGCTTTCTTCGGACGTCACCAATTCGTATGTGATCTTTTCTTCCTTGTCGAGGTCAAACAACACCACCGACGAACCGTAAGCGATACTGTCGGTCGGGATCTTTGACAGGTCGATCGAGTCAACCTCTGACATGCGCTGGTGAAGCAAGCTCAGGCGCGCCTGCACCATCGTCTGTCGCTCCTTCGCCGCCTTATATTCGGCATTTTCGCTCAGGTCGCCAAACTCGCGTGCGTGCTGTATCGCCTTTGGCAGCTTGAAATGCAGCTCGTGTTCGAGTTCATCCAATTCCGCCTGCAGTTTCTTCTTAATCTCTTCCATAAACTATGAACCGTTAGTCCTTGCTTCAAAGGCCTTTTCGTCGCCCAGTTTCGTGTCGCGAGGCGCACCAAATGAGATACCCACGTCGCGGGCCGTCCGCACGAGTTGACCGTCGACCGGCACGGTCTTGATGTTTGCACAGGCCTCGCTCAGCGGCACTGTGACGACGGTTCCGGCTTGCAGCGCGACCATCTTGCCAGTCTCGCCGCTTGCAAGTGCGCGAACGGCGCACGCCCCAAAGTTCGTTCCCAACATTCGATCAAAAGCATTCGGGCTGCCACCTCGCTGTAGATGGCCGAGCACGACGCAGCGCGATTCCTTTCCGGTCACCTTCTCGATACAGCGGCTAACGTAGATACCGATGCCGCCGAGCCGGATCTCGTCAGAGTCTTGATATATCTCGGATTTTCCGAGTTCGACCGCGCCCTCTGCAACAACGATATTTGTGAATCGCGACCCCGCCGCCTCGCGCGCCTCGACCTTTCGGACTATCGAATCGAATGAGAATGGTATCTCAGGTATCAGTATGACATCCGCGCTGCCCGCAAGCCCCGCGTTGAGCGCTATCCAGCCCGTGTTGCGGCCCATTACCTCGAGCACCATCACGCGGTCATGCGAGGCGGCCGTCGTATGCAGCCTGTCGAGCGCCTCGGTCGCGATGTCGATCGCCGTCATAAACCCGAACGTCAACTCTGTCGCCGCCAGATCGTTATCGATCGTCTTTGGTACGCCGATCACCGGGAATCCACGCTTGTGAAACTGTTCGGCAATTGCCAGCGTTCCCTCGCCGCCTATCGCGACAAGGGCTTCGATACCGAGGATGTCGAGGTTAGCGAGCGCCTCGCCCAGCGGCAATTCGGCATAGGTCGGCTTCCCGTCGACCATTTTTACAAAGCTTCCACGGTTGCGCGTGCCGAGCATCGTTCCGCCGCGCGGCAAGATTCCCCTGACCGACTTCGTTGTCAGCTTGACCGTGTGCGTCTCGCCGAGGATGCCCTCAAAGCTGTCCTCAATGCCGATGCACGCCATGCCAAATTCGCCGACCGCCGTCCTGACAACCGCCCGTATCGCCGCATTCAACCCCGGCGCATCACCACCGCCCGTCAGGATCCCGATCTGCTTATACATAAAAAAACGAGTCCGTAAAGCAAAATCCTATTCTACTTCACGCACCCGCCGGTTAGCCACCGCGTCGAAACGCGGCCACCTCGGTCCGCATCTGCCCCAGCCATACAGGCCGCAGATAAAACGGATGACGCATATAAAGAAAGATCAATTCATTATCTTGCTTTATCTGCGTCATCCGCGTCATCTGCGGCCAAATTGCAGTCGCCACAAGCGGGCAAGGGTGCCCGCGTTCCGATAGTGAAAGCACCTAGTCGGAAGTCCGGGCGGCGTCCTGTTTGCCCAGCCCGGCAATTTTGGTCATCAGATGATCGGCGATCTCTTTGTGGGTGCGGAGGCGGTCGCTTCTTAAGTAGTAGGCGTCGAGATCGATCGGTTCGCCGAACCAGATGCGGACTTTTTCGCCGCCGGTCCAGTTGCCTAGGATCTGCTTTGGCAGGTGGTTGCCAAGGCCTGCGATAAAGACCGGGACAACCTGTGGGCGGGCTGCGTAAATGACCTTCCCGATGCCCGGCTGTGCCGGCAGCAGGTCGTATGGGCCACCCTCGATGTTGCGTTTCCCTTCGGGATGAAAGCCTATGATGTGGCCTCGGCCCGTGGTGCAAAGCTCTATGAGCCGTCGCATCGAATACTTGTCAAACTCGCGTTTGCGGGCGTCGCGGGCCTCACGAAAGAACGGCGGATACATCGAAAACCAGCCCATCACGAGGTTGACAAGCCAGCCGACTGGATTGTCGTAAAAGAACTTGCCGCGCACCGGAAAATACAGCACAACCGGCCGCTTTGTGCGACGAAAAAGCACGCTCGATACGGTGTACATATCAAAGAACGAACGATGGTTCGCAACGAGGATGAGCGGCCTGTCGGCATCTGTATCTTCGACATTTTCGATGCCGAAAACGTTCATCAAATTATAGGTCGCTAGATAGATCCAGAGGCTGCCGATATGCCGCTGAAAAAACGTCATCAGCCGCTTCATCGCACCAATATTCATCCTGTGAGTCAGCCAAAAGCCGAACCGCTCATTGTGTGCGAGCACGCCTATCTCCTCGCGTGTCGGCAGTGTCGGTTGAGACCGTTCGAGTTGTGTGCTTTGAACGTCTTGCATTGGCGCAACGTCAGTTTAACATCGCGTCGCGTCGAATATAGACATCGAACGCCGCTTTCGAGTATCATAATCGTCAGTCTTAACCTTCATTTGCCAATATGATCCGCCGCAGAACCGAAGGTTCGGCAGGCCGTTCCCCTTGGAACTGAAGACAAGCATCAAATCACAGGAGTTCGATTCAATGAATAGTCAGTATTTTCGCAGGGCCGCCTGCCTCGCAGCCGTCGTAGTTTGTTCGTCCGCGGCCGCTCTTGCTAATGTTCGATCCGACGATGGTGTATGGAACCATGTGGATCGTTCGGAATTGCGTCAGCCCGCCATGGAAGCCGACGCAATGCCGACGTCGTACGATACGTTTCGCCTCGATCGAGCGGCATTACGGGCGATTCTCGACCGAGCCCCGGAAGAGAATACTCGTGGCCTCGACGTGATACTGACAATTCCAATGCCGGACGGAACGTTCCAGCGGTTCAGCATAGAACATTCACTGGTGGTCGAAAAAGGGCTGCTAAAGACATATCCCGAACTCGGCGCCACCTACCGAGGCACCGGCATAGACGACCCGACCGCTGTCGTCAGACTCGACCTGCTGCCAAACGGATTCCACGCAATGGTCCTCTCGGCGCGCAGCACGGTGATCGTTGATCCGTATTCGGCCGGCGGTGAGAATTACATCAGCTATTTCAAAAGTGAAAAGCCCCGCGTGGGCCATTTTGAATGCTTGTTCGACAATTCTGAGAACGAATTCAAAGAAATGCTTCGGCCCACCGACCCCGACGATCTCGACTTCCTGCGCGGTGCGGCTTTACCGGAGGTTACTTCGGGCTCGCAGATGAGGACGTATCGACTCGCGCTTGCCGCGACTAATGAGTATTGCGCAACGGTCGGCAGCAACACGGTCGCAGGCTGTCTAGCCGCGCAGGTGCTGGTGATGAATCGTGTAAACGGCATCTACAACCGCGACGTTGCCATTCAGATGAACATCATCGCAAATAATAACCTGATCGTGTTCGCAGGCAATAACACGACCTGTCCGGTTCCGGGCGGGTCATCGGCCTGCACCGCAGCTAACGATCCCTATACCAACGACAATGGATCCGCGATGCTCGACGAGAATCAGAACACTCTTGATACTGTGATCGGCTCCGCCAACTACGACATCGGACACGTTTTTAGCACCGGCGGCGGCGGTATTGCTCAGTTGAACTCGCCCTGCGGAGGCGGAAAGGCTCGCGGTGTGACCGGTTTGCCGAATCCGGTAGGCGATCCGTTTTCGGTCGATTATGTTTCGCACGAGATGGGCCATCAATGGGGATCGCCGCACACATTCAACGCCGTCTCGGGCGGCTGCAGCGGCAACCGGTCAGGTGCATCGGCCTACGAGCCCGGCAGCGGCATCACGATCATGGGCTATTCTGGGCTGTGTTCGCCGCAGAACCTTGCGAACTTCAGCATTGACACCTTCCACGTTAAGAGCCTCGAACTGATCGTCGGGTATAGCCAGACGGGCGGGGGCAATTCCTGCGCAGTGGCTACAGCTTCGGGCAACACCCCGCCGATCGTAACAGGTCCGGGCAATTTCAATATTCCGAAGCAGACGCCGTTCTCATTGACTGCGTCGGCAACAGATCCTAATGGCGACACGATCACATACGATTGGGAAGAGTACGATCTCGGCCCGGCGCCGGCAGGTGCTCCGAATACAGATGCGGACGGCAATCCGCGCCCGATATTCAGAGTATTCTCACCGGTGTCGTCGGGCACTCGCACCTTCCCTGCCCTGACCCATATCCTCAACTCCGACAACATTCCGCCAACCAATACAGGCGGCTTTATGACGGGTGAACTATTGCCGGCGATCACGCGAACAATGACCTTTCAGGTTGTCGCCCGCGACAATCGTGCCGGTGCCGGCGGGATCAATACGGCAACTTCGATCCTTACGGTCGATGGAGCGTCCGGCCCATTCAAGGTAACTTTCCCCGACGCGTCCGGACACATCCTGGGGACGGGCACGAATCATGTCATCACGTGGAACGTCGCCGGGACAAACGGAGCTCCGATCAACGCCGCGAATGTCCGCATCCTCTATTCGAGTGACGGAGGAACAACCTTCCCGACCGTTCTGGTTGCTTCAACCGCCAACGACGGCAGTGAGACCGTGACCATGCCGGGCACGCCAACATCGACAGGACGCATTAAGGTCGAGGCGGTCGGCAATGTCTGGTTCGATGTCTCGAACAACAACTTTACGCTGACGAGCGGCCCAACGCCGACACCTTCACCGACGCCGACACCGGGAACACCGACGCCAACACCGTCGCCGTCGCCCACATGCAACGTATTTGCCGAGAACTTTGACGGCGTTACCGAACCGGCCCTGCCCGCAGGTTGGGTAGCGGTTAATACCACCGGCCCCGCGCCGCTGTGGACGACCTCGACCACCTCACCAAATTCGCCTCCAAATAGTTTGTTCATTGACGACCCTAACTTTGTCTCGGACAAACGTATCGACAGCCCGGCATTCGTCGTTAATTCGACAAACGCGCAGCTCAGCTTCCGTCATAAATACGATCTGGAGTATAGCGATGGCGTATTTTGGGATGGTGCTGTTCTTGAGATGTCTGTAAGCGGAATTGTTGGCGGGACATTTCTGGATGTCACTCATGCGTTGTTTGGAAACACATTTCTCGT
>JAGOWF010000291.1 GCA_018060305.1 Pyrinomonadaceae bacterium | reverse complement strand
GCAATTGCGATCGCCAGTGAGAGCGGCCTGAAAAACGAAGATATTCCGGGACTTATTCGTCGGTTTGGTCTCATTACGCGTAAATGCGGATTGTAGCATATCCGCCGAAGCCGGGCATCAGGGGCAGACGGTCGGAATACGAAAAGTTGATGAATTTCACGGGCGAAAAGATGCACAAAGTCCGTGAATAGTGAATAGTGAACAGTGACTAGTCATGCTTCACGTCGCACTTTTTGAGCCTGAGATACCGCCAAATACGGGCAACATTGCCCGCCTGTGCGCCGCGACGAAAACGCCCCTGCATATCGTTGGTGTCACGGGTTTTAGAATGGACGACCGCACGCTCCGCAGGTCGGGGCTTGATTATTGGAGCGAAGTCGAATTGCACCGCCACCTCGAACTGGGCGCATTATATGCATATTTGCCCGCGTCGCGATTCATCTATCTCACGACAAAGGCCGAGCGGCCCTATACAGAGTGGGCGTTCGAAGCCGGCGATTGTATCGTCTTCGGCCCGGAAACCCGCGGGCTTCCCGACCACATCCTACAGGAGAATCGGGACCGCTGCCTGACGATCCCGATGACCAATCCGGCCGTCCGCAGCCTCAATCTGGCAACGAGCGTAGGCATCGTGCTCTACGAAGCGCTTCGACAAACTCACAAATCTTTACATTCCGTTAATTAGCCGGGCACCGCCCGGCACCCCCAACGCGTCTAAACCATGGACGAATGTTGATATCTTCGCCCCAAGGAGGAACATTCAAATTATGAGAAGGTTTAGATCAACAATAGGATTTTCAGCAATACTACTAGCGTTGTCTCTGGTAACGGCCGGCAGCGTAAATGCACAAAACACCGGGAGCCGTTCGATCGAACAACAGGTGCGCAAGACAATTCTTTCACTGCCGAATTACGGTGTATTCGACATTATCAAATATGACGTTGACGGCGGACGCGTTACGCTTACGGGCAAGGTTTACTCGCTCGGGACGCACAGTCTGGCAGTTCGCTCGGCCCGCAAGATCTCAGGCGTAACGGAGGTCATAGACAACATCGAGAATCTTCCGGCATCGCCCTTTGACGACCGTATACGCCGGCAGGCCCTGAGGACATTCCACGAGCGAGGGCTTGGCCGCTATTTCTGGGAGATCAATCCTGACGTTCGCATTATCGTCGACGGCGGACGTTTGACGCTTGAGGGATATGTCTATAATAGCGGCGACCGCAATGCCCTTGGCATCTACGCACGCGGCCTTTCGAACGTCTTCGAGGTAACGAATAACCTAATAGTCGGAAAGGCTGTCTATTAGCAAACCGCATGCGAAGTGAGAATGGCCGGGCCGCACAGTCCGGCCTTTTTGCTATTCGGCGGGCAATGCGGCATTATAACCGTTTGCCTTTTGGCCGGAATTTATAACTATGATCACCGCAGATAAGATACGCAATATCGCGATCATCGCACACGTTGACCACGGCAAGACGACGCTGGTCGATGCGATGCTGGCGCAATCGGGGACGCATCGTGATAACGAGACCGTCGTCGAGCGCGTTATGGATTCGATGGACCTCGAACGCGAACGCGGGATCACGATCATGGCGAAAAATACGAGCGTTCGCTATGGCGACTATAAGGTCAACATTGTCGATACACCGGGCCACGCGGATTTTGGCGGCGAGGTCGAGCGCGTTTTGAAAATGGTCGATGGCATCGTGCTGTTGGTTGATGCCGCCGAAGGCTGTCTCCCGCAGACGCGATTTGTGCTGCGAAAGGCTCTGGAATTGAAGCTCCCCGCGATCGCGCTTGTCAACAAGATCGACCGCCAGGACGCACGGCCGGATGAGGTGGTCAATGAGATTTACGACCTCTTTATCGACCTCGGGGCGAATGACGAGCAGATCGAATTCCCTATCCTTTATTCGGTTTCGCGCGACGGCATTGCCAAAAAGGAGCTATTGGACGACAGCAAAAGCCTCAAGCCACTCTTTGACCAGATCGTCGAGACGATCCCGGCGCCGCACGCGTTGCGCGATGATACGCTGCAATTACTGGTTGCAAATATCGATTACAATCCGTTCGTCGGCCGCCTCGCGATCGGCCGCATCTTCTCGGGCGAGATCGCCAAAAACCAGGAGGTCGCAGTCTCGAAACGCGACGGTTCGCTGGTGAAAACACGCGTCAAGGAGCTATTCGTATTCGAGGGGCTGGAACGAACGATCGTAGACAATGCGGGCGTCGGTGAGATCGTCGCGCTCGCCGGGTTTGACGATGTCGAGATCGGCGAGACGATCACGCTGCACGATAATCCAAAGGCGCTGCCTGTGATCGCCGTCGATGAGCCGACGATCTCGATGATATTTGGCGTAAACACGTCGCCTTTCTCGGGGCTGGATGGCAAATTTGTTACGTCTCGCCAGATCAAGGAACGACTCGACCGCGAGATACTCGGCAATGTTGCCCTTCGCGTTGAGGAAACCGAGGCGGCGGAGCAATTCAAAGTGTCGGGACGCGGCGAATTGCAGCTCGCGATCCTGATCGAAATGATGCGCCGCGAGGGCTACGAGGTGCAGGTCTCAAAGCCGGAGGTCATCACCAAAAAAGACGAGGCCACCGGCGAGACGCTCGAACCGATCGAGCTCGTCGTGGTCGATGTCCCTGACGAATTCATCGGCGTCGTCACCGAGGCAATGGGCCGCCGCAAAGGCCAGATGACCAAAATGATCAACAACGGCTCTGGCCGCGTCAGGCTCGAATTCGAAACGCCGTCGCGCGGGCTCATCGGTTTTCGCGGTGAGTTTTTAACTGAGACGAAAGGCACGGGATTGCTCAACACACTCTTCCTCAAATTCGATAAATGGCAGGGTGAGATGCGTTCGCGGCAGACCGGCTCGCTGGTCGCCGACCGTATGGGCGAGACAAACACGTATGCGCTCTATAACTTACAGGAACGCGGCACGCTCTTTGTAAAGCCGCAGGTCAAGGTTTACGAAGGGATGATCATCGGCGAAAATGCCCGCTCGGTCGATCTTGACGTCAATGCCATCAAAGAGAAGAAACTCACCAACATGCGAACGACCTCAGCCGACGAAGCCATGCGTCTCGTCCCGGTGCGCGAAATGTCTCTCGAACGAGCCCTCGAATTCATCGCCGA
>JAGOWF010000083.1 GCA_018060305.1 Pyrinomonadaceae bacterium | reverse complement strand
TCGCGTTCACCTCGCTTTGGCGGGCGAAGATCCGCACCTTTGGCTGGCGGGTGATGCTCGTCGCATTGGCGTTGCTTTTTGTCGATTTCCTGCAGTATTTCGTTGTTTTCACGGCTCGTCAGTATATAGTGATCGAGTTCGATTACCTGCAATATAATTCCGTGATCGATCTTGTCCTGCAGATCCTGCTCGGATTTGGGATGGTGATAGTGCTGTTGGAACAGGTCCTCACCGATGCAAAGGTCGCGAACGAGAAGCTGCAAAAGGCCCACGAAAAGCTCGAAGAGCTCGCCCACATCGATCCGCTGACGACGGCTCTTAATCGCCACGCATTTCACGGCTATCTAAAACGCCGTGGAAACGAGGACCAGCCTGTTTCCGGCTGTGTCGGATTCTTTGACATCGACGATCTAAAGACGGTCAATGACGTTTACGGCCACGCGATCGGGGATATCGTGATACGCACGGTCGTGAGGGCCATTCGCGAGGTCATTCGGGCCGAAGACCTGATCTTTCGCTGGGGTGGTGATGAGTTTTTTGTCATCATGATCAGCCTTGATGCCGCATCGGCAAGCCGGCGGATGAAACGTCTCGAAACGCTCCTCGCCGACGTTCGGATCGAAGGCGTCAATCGCTCGTTCAATGTCGGCGTCTCACACGCATTTGAGGATTTTGAGGGCCTGAACAATCTCGAATCGGCCATCCAAAAGGCGGATGAAGGGATGTATAAGCAAAAGCAGGTTCGCAAGGGTTATATCATTGACGACGCAGATTTTTATCTCGAGGGATTAGGCGAACCGGTGGCACTCGTCGAGCGGCGTTAGCCAAACAAGAAATTTCGGATCGGGCCGTGGGCAAAAAGTCCGCGGCCCTTGTTGTTTACAGCTTGTCGTTAAAGAACGCAACGGCTATCGCCCACGCGTCCCGGGCGGCGTTCGCGTCATATACCTCGGGCCGCGTGTCGTTAAAGAATGCGTGGTCCGCATCGTATTTGACCGACCGGACGGGCAGCTCAAACCGCTCGGCGGCGTCAACTAATCCGGCGACCTTTTCGGGCGTGATCCACTGGTCGCGTGTGCCGGAGATAAAGATCGTCGGCACCGTCAGCCGCTCCAGCACGTCGTCTTCGGGGATGTCGCCGTAAAACGCGACGGCCGCGCTGATGCCCTCAAGCTCGCACGCCGCACGCAGGGCAAACGTGCCGCCCATGCAGTAGCCGGTAATGCCAAAATGCGAGATATCGAGGCTCAGCCGCGCGGCATCGATGGCGTTGCCTATCGTATCGAGCCCGTCCTCGATAGCCAGGGCGTGCATCATCTCAGACGCCTCGCCCGCATCCGCCGCGATCCGGCCGCGATACAGATCGGGTGCAATGGCGACAAATCCCTCGTCCGCCCAACGGCCCGCGATGTCCTTGATATGCTCGTTCAGGCCCCACCATTCCTGAATAACAAGCACGGCCCTATCCCCGCCCGCATCCGGCACAGCAACATAAGCCGTGGTCGGCCCGTTAGCGGTCACAAACGACAATGTTTCGCTTTTCATAAGCTCAAATCTGCTCCAGCAGTTCTTTCCAACGTTGTCGGTTTCGCGGCTGGGTATTGTACTCGTTAAGCTGATTGCCGACGCCATTCAGAAAGTGCTTACTTCCGTCCTCTCCCGTGAGAGTAAGCCCTACGTTGATTAGTTCATCAATGGAGAGTTGATAGAGATTCGTACCGGAAGCCCAGGAACGTGAAAAGAGATCCGCTACGCTATCGCTATCATTCGGATTTACACGAGGAGCGTTGAACAGAAATTCCTGTATCGAACCTTTACGTGCCTTTTGAACGGCTCCTTTTACGTCGGTTAGAGTTAAACTACGTTCCTTTACTTCTATGGCAAGCCTCAGTTCTCCGTCTTTGTCGAGGCATTCAATATCTGCCACCGAACCGGTTGATTGGTCAGAAGCGTTAATGACATAGCGGCGGACATTTGAATACAGACCGAAAAACTCACCGAAGGTCTGGAAAAGAGCGGCCGCGACCGATAAGCCGCGATCACCGCCGCTAGATTCATCCAGAAACTGTCGTATCAAGTTTCGTGTTTGATCCAGTCCTACACGCTCGGGAATCGCATACTCGAAGACACTCTCCGCAAGCTTTTTCTTAATGCTCCGCAGAACAAGAATCAGCTTTTGGCGAGTGAATTTAAGGTTATGTCGATTTTCGACCTCATGCAGAACCTGATAAAGCAATGACCAATCAGCCTTTGATTTGACGTTTCCCGGTGATTCCTCAATTTTGGGCTTTCGCAGCGGTTTACTTACGTACGGATCGGAACTCGTGCCCAATACGGCTTGATTCGCCATTACCCACGGCACGATGACCTTCGCCGCAAAACCTCGGGGGTCCCATGTGGATTCTGAATCGCCAGTCCCTTTCTGAAGGCATAGACAATCTAACTTCGGGTCCACCAGTTTTCCGAGGAGTTGGGTAGGCAGGCAGAACCTTATTGAGACCGAATCACTATTCACAAGCGAGTCAATCTGCGGATCGATAGGATCGTCCGCCTCAATTAATACCGATGCCCACAACTCGCTCAGAGTTTTTTGGGCTGTCTCAGTATTGGGAGACACGGCCTTCTTTACCATTAGTCTTTTAGCCTTTATTTGGATCCACGTTAAGCCAAAGCGACTCTTGGCGGAAGCCTTTAGACGAATTGCAAAGCTTTTCCGGAGCATCTACGCGATACCAATCCGAAAATAACTCGTCGTAGAGTGCGGTTCGATAGCCCGAGATCACCGCACGACCTTTAATGTGTCGCAGCACTTCGGCAAGTTCTATATGGTCCCAATCGGTCATTTCGTTCCCATACGCCTTACTGTCGCCGCGACTCTCATGCACATATGGGGGGTCGAGGTAGAACAGCGTCTCAGGTGAGTCATAACGCTTAATAACCTCGATGGCAGGAGCATTCTCTATCTGGATTCGTTGAAGGCGTTGAACGATTGAAGGAAGAGCGTCGACCGCTCCAAGCCATCGTGATACCGCGCCGGCCATCCCGGCCCTTGATGTTAGAACACAATGGGCCCAACGTCCTTCGCTACTCGTTTGGGCGAGACCTGTTCGGGTCTGTCGCGCCCGAACATAAAATCGTCGCGCCTGTTCGACTGCGTCCAGACTTGGGTCCGGGATACAAGCCTTTACCAATTCTTCACGGGAGAACGGTGTCAGGCCAATTGCCCGTATCAATTCGTCGCCACTATCTCGAAGGACGGTAAAGAAATTGATGAGATCTGAATCAAGGTCATTGTAAGTTTCGAGCGGTGCAGGTGTCCGATTAATAATTACTGCCGCAGAACCTCCAAAAACATCACAAAAATGCGTTTCACCGTTAGGCAAATTAGGGAGAATAAAATCAAGGTGTGAGTATTTGCCGCCGTACCAGCCAAACGCGATCATCTTGCGCCGGCGGCGCGCAGCATTTCCAACGATCCGGCGACTATTAATTTCGCTACTCATCGATCACTAGGCCAAGAGCTGGCGGTTCCTTGAATTACTTTAAACCCTTACGGCGCGGCAAGCAAGACGATGCTTACCGTTGCCAATCTCATCAAAAGAACCTCACCGTATAAGTAAACCTCACGCCTCGGCCGATCTCGGGGGAGATGTTTTTGATGAACGAGATGTGGTTGTAGTAGAGCTTGTTGTTGAGGTTATAGGCGTTCACCGAGAATATATGGGCGAAGTGCCGGCGTGAGAGCACATACGAGGCCGTGACGTTGGCGGTGGCGTAGCCGGCGGTCGGGGTCTCGTTGTCGAATATTCGGCTCTGCCTGCCGACGGCGACAAATTCAGGCCGGATCGTAAAGCTGGTGCTGTGAATATCGATACCGACGCGGCCTCGCAGCGGCGCAATGCGCGGCAGCGGCCTGCCATCGGCGAGTTGGGCGTTCACATAATCCAAACCTGCGAAAACATTGACAAATTTACTCGCCGCCGCATCGACACTCAACTCTGTGCCGGTGAAGCGGCTGTCGGCCTGTCGATACTCGGCGATCGGAAAACCGCTCGCAGGGTCGGTCATGCCGGTCGGCGCGAGAAAAACAAAATCGTCGAACGAGTAATAGTAATAGTTCGCCTCGGCGCGAAACCGCGGCGTCTGGTGCCGCACAGAGAGGTCGATGCCGTTGCTGATCTCGGGCCGCAGATTCGCGTTGCCGATCTCAAATGACAGTGTCCCGTCGTGCGGGCCGTTATTGTAGAGTTCCTCGAGCGCAGGGGCGCGATAGCCGTGTGAAAAGTTCGCGACAAGGGCCCCGCCCTTCCATGTATCAAACCTTGCGCCCGCGGCCCCCGAAAAGCCCGTGAATGTCCTGTCGATAAGCGACGGGCTGGCCGGATCATACGCATTATGTTCAACGCGGCTGCCGAATTGCAGCGTGACGCGTTCGAACTTCAACTCTTCGAGGCCGAAGACTGAGAACGAGTCCTGCACGACGGGGCCGTCGATCAGCACCTCGTCGCCGACTGTCTGGTATTTTCGCCGGTAGCCGTCAAATCCAAAACGGCCTGTCAGAACGCCCTTTTTCTGCTGCTCAAACATCCCGCGATACGACGTAACGCGATTATCAAACGTCGTCCCGACCTCGCCGTCGGCGAGTTCCTGGTGCTGGTAGCGGCTGATATCGAAGGTGAACTTTGCCGACGTTATAAAGGCGTCGAGGTCTGTAAGCCCGCCGGCGAATTTGATGTTGTGCCGATGCATCCGCAAGCTTCGCTCCTCAGGGTCGGGCTCAAAGATATCCAGCGGGATGCCGTAGCGGTTGCGATAGTAGCTGTAATTTGTGCTGAAAAATGCCTTTTTTCCGAATGCGGCGATCCCGCCGCTGCCGGTCGCGCTTCGTGTAAACGTATTTTCGACCGTGCCAAAATCGCCGCCCGCCCTATAGTCGCTTGTCCGCTGCGTGCTGGCATTGCCCCAAAACATCCAGCGGTCTGTGCCGTATTCGAGGCCGCCGCTGGCGGCACCCTGCGAGTTGTTTGTGCCTGCGATGCCCGAAAAATAGCCGCGAAGTCCCGGATGAGCACCTTCGTCGTGTCCGCTGACGGCATTGACCACGCCACCGATGGCGTTGCTGCCATAGAGCAGCGTCGCAGGCCCCTTGACAACCTCGATACGCTCGACCGAGAGCGTATCGACAGGCTCTGAATGATCGCCCGACTGTGCGCCGAGCGAGCCGACACGCACACCGTCGGTCGAGACCAGCACTCTGTCGCCGTCAAATCCGCGGATCACGGGCCGGCTTGATCCGCCGCCGCCCGTGCGCTTGGCGACGCCTGCCTGGTTATCGAGCACGTCGCCGAGTCCGACGGCGGCTCGGGTCGCGATCTCGCTTGAATTAAGAGTAGCGACCGATTCGATGGATTCAAATGTCGATTGTTCGCTGCCGCTGGCCGTTACGGTCACACTTTCCTTTAGCCCCGCAAGCTGCATCCGAATGTCCGCCGTCCCTGTCGCACCAGCCGTGACGACTACCGTCTGTCGAGCGTCGTTGAATCCCTCCTGATGGGCAACCAGCGTGTACCGGCCCGGCGGCACGTCGGCAAATGTGTAATGGCCATTCTGGTCGGTCAGCGCCGTTCGCTTTAGCTCAATGATCTGTATCGAGACCTGATGCAGCACGGTGTTCTCGCTGTCGAGATATACGGTACCCGTGACCGTGCCCTGCGACTGGGCAAAACTGTTTGCAGCAAGCGCTGATAATAGAAGCAGTATTAGAAAGATCTTGTTCATTATTCCTCCAAACTCGTCCGGCGTTAAGCCGGTTTAGAAAAAACCAAAGACACGCAGGCCGGCAGCCTGCGTCCCGGCGATTGACGGGTGTTCTAGTGGTTAAGCGAGTTGTGGAGGGCGAAAATGAGGATCGGGCGGCCGCGTGAGGCCGTCAGCCGTGTGGAATGGCTGCACCTGACGATCGGTCGCCGACAAAAGGGCGATCTCAGCCGAGGCTCCGGCAAGTGTGACCGGCGGCATCAGATCGTGTGCGACGTTTAGGGTTTGACGGTCGCGACGTCGGCTGTCGCTGCACAGCACGAGCGAACGGCACGGGTCTTCGCGATGGTCTTCGGCAGCAGAAACAGCGGCTGCACGCACCGTGGAATTATTTATATGGACCGCCGTGTGCGAGCCCCATTCGGCAAGCAGGAACAGCAGAAAGGCCGCCGCGACGAATCGCCGCCTTAGCGTTTGCCCCCTTTTGTTCGGCCCGTGCACACCATGATAATAACGCGACCTGCATTTTGCCCGCAAGGCCGGTTCGGTCCGACCAGCGGCGTTGTGTGATGGCCTGTCGATACAGATCGTCATTTTCGGAGAAAAAAGGGTAAATTGTAAGCATGTTTTGGGAATTTGTCGCGCACTTTTTGAGCAGTTTTGCGAGGCTCCCACCCGGCTCACCCGATGTCATAAGTGCGATCCAATTGACCTGATTCACCGAACATTTTAGGAGAAGGATCTAGCTCGACCGGCGATAAATATCACAACCTCGGACCCCGTATCCTCCGACGGCTTGCCGCCCGGCTAGCCGCGAAGCGGCGGCAGACGGTAGCCAGACGTGAAACGTCTGGAAAATCGCACCCGTAGGCATCTCGCCCTGAAAGGGCGAAACAAATGGTGTTTAGGGGAGTTCGGCTGCACCTTCAGTGCGGGGATTGTTGCTTCGCTGTTTCCAGACGTGGAGCGTCTGGAGGATCGCACTCGTAGGCATCTCGCCCTGAAAGGGCGAAACAAATAGGAGTTCTGCCGCACTTTCAGTGCGGTGATTCTGCTACGCGTTTCCAGGCGTTTCACGTCTGGCTATCTTCTTCTTAGCGGCTCCGCCGCAAAAAAAGAGTCTCGGCGGCTTGCCGCTCTATTTGCGGAGCAGCTTGCTGCTCCGAGCATCCGTCCTTATCCTCGCGGCTAGCCGCCGCCGAATGTTAGGCGGCGGCAAGCCGCAGTTGAATTGCCAGTCAAACGGAGGAGCAAGCTCCTCCGCAAATAGAGCGGCAAGCCGCCACTGATGCCCATACACCACAGGATTAGGACACTATTAGGTTCTGAACTGTCACGTTTCACGCTTGACACGCACGTATATCTGTGCTATTGTTCGAGGCATTATGCAGAGAGAGTGGGCTGAGTATAAGGGTGAGCCGAGGGCGGCGAAGAGGGATCAGGTGTATGCGTCGCTGTGTCCGGAGGGGAATATTGTTTTTAACCGGTTCGCGTTCGAGGCGCTTGGGGAGCCTGAGCGTGTGGTGCTGCTGCTGGATGAGAAGGCCCGAGCTATCGGCCTGAGAGCGGCCGCGGCCGACGCGCGGAATGGATTCCGCGTGAGGACGACCTCGCGTGGCTCGACAAAAGTCGTCCATTGCAGCCGCTTTCTTCGCGAGACGGGCGTCAAGATCGAACGCACGGTCAGCTTTCCGACCGCACGCGTCGAGAACGGCGTGCTGGTGCTCGAGCTCAAATACCGCGTTCCGACGCCCCGTCCGCACCGCCGCAAACCTGTGACGCCTGTCAGGACGCGATATTAGACCGGCAAACCAGGCCGCAATAGCGTCGGGTGAAACCCGACGAGGGAATCTTCTACGCGGCGGAGCCGCGAAAGGACGGTAGCCAGACGTGAAACGTCTGGAAAGCTGCGAACGATGATATCTCCGCACTGAAGGTGCGGCAGACACCCGTAAACATTGACCTTTCGCCCCTTCAGGGCGAGGTGCCCTGGAGGCGATCTTTCCAGACGTTTCACGTCTGGCTACCATCTTTTTGCGGCTCCGCCGCGAAAGAGCGAATACCACAGCTCTTGGACAACGCCGGCAAAACGTCATCTAAACAGAGGATTGACTTCCCTGCGAACTTGGGTTATGTTTCTAACAATTTACCTTTGATGGGCTAATTCCTAACGCTCTCCGGTCAGGATCGCTTGTGGTGGCTCCCATATTTGAAGGTAAATTTTACGAGTCCCGATCCTGACAACAAGATAAGCGTCAGAAATTACCAGCATTGGTCGGCGAGGCGACTTTTGTGCAGCGGATCTCTGAACAGCAGATACTGAAATCGCTCGGCTCTTGTTATGAGGCCGCGCGAACGGCCACCTATGCGGCCTGGTTGGATCTGTGGAAGCAACTGGCCGTCACCTTTCGATCGGGGTTTGGCGGCTTTGTCTTTTACCGTCCGGGCGACCATGGCGACGATGGCTACACGGCCATCATCACCGATACGGCCCCTGCCCTGCTCGATAAATACCTAAAGAAATTCCAGTCAAAAAGCCCGCTCCGCAAAGCGATGTCCAGCCTAAAGGCGGGCGAGCGATTCAATCGGCAGGATCATATATCCGACGAAGAGTTTGTTAAGACCGAGATATACGACGGGTTTTATAAACCGGCGAGGATATTTCACGTCGAGTTTCACCTGTTCCTGGTCAAGAGCGGGATGCACGGGGCCGTGATATTCACGCGGCCCGAGGGCGAGCCAAATTTTGATGCGGAGGACGTGGCGGCGATCCGCGTGCTGCTGCCGCATCTGGAGCGAGCATTTCAGTTTTACGCTGATCTGCAGGATGCGGGCGTCAAGGACTGTGTGATGTCGGCCGCATTTGACCGCGTATCGACACGCGTCATCATCGCCAACGCCGCGCTCGATATGGTCTTTTGCAACAACGGAGCGAGAGAGACGCTTGACGGGCGCGACGGGCTGGAGGTTGACGGCAACGGGCGGCTGCGCACCCACCTGCGCGCCGATGGCCTGCTGCTCTGCGAACGGATCAAATCGATCACCGGCGATGGCCACGGCGATGCCGATGAGGTGGTAATGGTCACGCGCCCGTCGGGCCGCAGGCCGCTTGCGGTGCTCGTCGCACCGGTTGACTCGGGCACTTTTCACAGCTTTAGCGACCAGCGGCTGGCGATGCTCTTTGTGTCAGACCCCGAGCAATCGGCGCAGGCCGTTGACGACGTGCTGGTCAGGATGTATGGCCTGACGCGGGCCGAGGCCCGCTTTGCCGCGCTGCTGGCAGAGGTCAGTGACGTCAAGACAGTTTGCGATCTGCTCGGCGTTCGCATCACCACGGGGCGCACGCATCTGAGCCGCATCTTTGCCAAGACCGGGGCCAACCGGCAAGCCGCCCTCATAAAACTCATCCTGAGCGGCCCGGCGAGCATTCAATAAATTTTTTTCAAACGTCATTCATTTGAATGACGACAGCCATGCCAAAAGAGGCGTAGCATACTGAAAGTTTAATCACAGATTCGATCTGCGGTTCATCGAGGGCCGGCCAGGTCAACCCCGCCCGATACGTATCGGACCAGGTTCCCGAAGACCAGTCCTCGATGAAGCATCGTTAGCTTCCCGACTCGAGATATTCGCGTGAGCTTTCGTTTTTCCCCGCAGCCTCGGTTTGTAGATTTTGGTGAGGCAAAAAATCCGGCCGGCAATTCGAGGTACCGACCGGATGCAGGCCCACCTTGGTTGAAACGGAATGTCTCAGAAGATGAGGCCACGCAACTCTGCATTCTAAGGCATTCCGTTTCACTTTTTCAAACAGGAAGGGAATTTGAGGGTCATCTGCCCGCTTTTTTGTGCGTCGGGATTTCGAGCCCGCCGCCTTATGGCATACCTCACTTTTCCACAGGCCGCGTGCCGGCCTGCGGGACCAGCTCCTCGACCCCCGCATCCCAGCACGCCAACACTGGCCCCCAGGCCAGAAGGAGAAGATTCGGTATGTCAGGTATTTTCTTTAGATCAAAGGTGAGCGCGTCCCGCCTGTTTAGGTTCACAGGGATCGCGGCCTTACTAACAGTGCTCGCCTTTATGGCAAGCGCCTCACCCCCTGTCGTGCAATGGTTTCAGGGATTTGAGGTCGATAACGTGTGGCACAGCAGCCCCGCTCTTGACCCGGTACGGGTCCCGAGCGGCACCGGCGGCGTCACGTCCAAGACCGGAGCTTTTCACGCCGAGGTCGCTCTAGGCAACGCTACGAACTGGGGCGGCTATAACTCGGTTTTTCCAACAAATGGATACACCACCTCGGTCGATATCTATCTGGATATGGCGGGCGGCTGGGCCAACGACAAGAGGTTTGACTGGTCCTCCGCGATCAATAACCCCGGCGGCACACACCGTCGCGATTTCATTTTTAACGGTGGTTACTACACCGACGGCACAGCCCCTGGCAGTGGCCCTCGATTTGTGTTCAGCGCAAGCAATACCACCCTTGGCTGGCCCAAGGACCCCGCCCGCGGCCCGGTTGCAGTAAATGTGACCGGCTGGTACACGATGCGGCATACATTTCTTCCGGGCCCCGGCGGTGTCCTCATCGTAAAATTGGAGCTGATCGCCCCCTCAGGCGTCGTCGCCGGCACATG
Organism: Pyrinomonadaceae bacterium; assembly: GCA_018060305.1. Lineage (GTDB taxonomy): Bacteria > Acidobacteriota > Blastocatellia > Pyrinomonadales > Pyrinomonadaceae > OLB17. The sequence continues at coordinate 39 of JAGOWF010000083.1, read as the reverse complement.
GTCATTAAGCGACCCAACGGACATCATCGGCGGAACAGT
>JAGOWF010000082.1 GCA_018060305.1 Pyrinomonadaceae bacterium | reverse complement strand
ACGGCGACGTCATTCCGGCGCTCGACTTTAATCTGCTTGTGCCGTTCTGGGCCCTGATCTTCGGGTATGTCGGCGTGTCGCTAATGCTGACTGCCATTCGCGGCCGCGGACTGCCGATGTGGCCGACGTCACCGAAATTTCTGGCCGGGTCCGTGATCGCACTCGTTATCTTCGGCGTTCTGCGAAACCTGCCGTGGTGGCCGTTGACGATCCTTTACCCGTAAGGAGGATTAACCGCGAAATACGCGAAAGGACGCGAAAGAAAGACCGTCTCATATTTTCGCGTCCTTTCGCGTATTTCGCAGTTAATTCTTAGCTTATCTGGACTAGCGGTTTGTCGGCTGAGAGGTCGTGGGCGTGGAAGCCCTCTTTACGGAGAAGTTCGACCTCTTTGACAAATTCCTCGACGATGTCCTCGCCTGAGACGCGCCGCATCGGGACGCCGTCCTTAAATATCATCCCCACATTGCGGCCAAATGTAATGCCAAGCTGGCTGTCGTGCGCCTCGCCCGGGCCGTTGACGGCACAACCCATGATCGAGAGATGCAACGGCTCCTCGACGTGTGCGAGTCGCCTCTCGACCTCGGTGACGATCTCGACAAAGTTATCTATATCGAGCCGTCCGCAGGTAGGGCAGGCGACGACGGTGACGCCCCGCTTTCTTAGCTCGAGCGATTTTAGGATCTCCCAGGCGACGCGCACTTCCTCATGCGGCTCTGCGGCGAGGCTGACGCGTATCGTGTCGCCGATGCCTTCGTGCAATAGCACGCCCAAGCCGATCGCTGATTTGATCGTGCCGCCAAACGGTGTGCCTGCTTCAGTTACGCCAAGATGCAGCGGGTAATCGACCTTCTCGGCCATCAGCCGATAGGCTGCGACCATCCGGTTAACATCGGACGCCTTTAGCGAAATGATCGTGTCTGAAAAGCCCAGGTCCTCGAGAATGCGTATGTGCCGCAGTCCGCTCTCGACCATCGCCTCGGGTGTAGCGGAACCGTATTTCTTTAGCAGGTCCTTTTCGAGCGAGCCGCCGTTGACGCCGATGCGGATCGGGACTTTGCTCGCCTCCGCCGCGCGAACAACCTCACGCACACGGTCGATCGAGCCGATGTTGCCCGGATTGATTCGGAGTTTATCGATACCGGCATCCAGCGCCTTTAACGCGAGCTTGTAATGAAAATGTATGTCCGCGACGATCGGCACGTCGGTGCGTTTGCGTATCTCATACATCGCCGCCGCGGCATCATCATCGGGCACGGCGATGCGGACGACCTCGCACCCCGCCTCGACCATTTCTTCGATCTGCTTGATCGTGCCGTCAACATCGGTCGTGTCGGTCTTTGTCATCGACTGCACAACCACCGGCGCACCACCGCCGATCTGGATGTCACGGACCTTTACTGCTTTCGTAGCTCGCATAAGAAACTCTTTGCCGCGGATCAGCGCCGATAAACACGGATCAGAAAAAATACCGAACGGATTTATCCGCGCTGATCCGCGCGAATCTGCGGCAAAAACTATTTCCCTACCAGCCTCGACACATCAAAGAACATTACCGTAACCATCAGCAGGAGGACGATGGCGAGGCCGGTTAGTTGGATGCGTTCGCGGGCGACCATAGACAGCGTCTTGCCGAACCATGACATTATTTTCTCGATACCGAGCACCATTATCTGGCCGCCGTCGAGCATTGGGATCGGCAGCAGATTCATCACGCCAAGGCTCAGGGATATGGCCATCAGGACCGAGAGCAGGCCGAGAAAGCCGCTTGCAAAGACGGTCGTGACGATGATCTGGCCGATGCCGATCGGGCCCGAGACGGTGTCGCGTGCCGAGCGCTCTCCCGAGCCGACCTGGCCGAGAGCACGGCCGGTCATACGCAATATCCGTAAATTTTGATCGACCGACCATGCAGCCGCGCCGACAATACCGACACTCTCGCGTGTGTTCATCAGCGTGGGATCAAAGGCGATGCCGATACGCCAGTCGTCATCCTTTTGCACCGCGTTTGTCGCAACCTCAACACGCTGGCCGTTACGATTGATCACGAGATTTATAGGCTGATCCTTCGCCTCGCCAATGAGCGTTTTCATCTCCTGGCTGTTGCGGATGGGCTTGCCGTTAACGGACGTGATCCAGTCGCCTTTTTGAATGCCTGACGACGCAGCCGGCATTGTTGGGTCTATGCTCCCGACGACGACAGGCTCTGTGCCCGCATCAGGCGTCATTTCGAGAAAACCGCCCGATTGGCCGTTTTCGGTAACGCGAGCCGGAGCGATCTGCAGCTCGGTGCGTTGGCCCACTCGCTCGACGATGATGGGGACCTGCTTTTCAGGAATCAGCAACGCCTCGTCCTCAATACGGTCCCATGACGGACTCTCGGTGCCGGCAAAGCTCACGATCCGGTCGCCCGCCTTAATGCCCGCGACATCGGCCGCCCCGCCGGGCTTTACAAAGCCGACGATCGGAGCCGGATTAGATGGCACGCCGTAGGCGAGGGCCAAGCCAAAAGGTATCGAAAGGGCGAGCACGATGTTCATAAACGGCCCGCCGAGCATGACGAGAAATTTCTGCCATCGAGACCGCAGTTCGTAAAGCTCGCTTTCGGGCACGGGGTCGGTTGTCTCGTCCTTGCCTTCGAGGCCGGCGTTCGATTCGTCACCGTATAGCTTTACATAGGCGCCGAGCGGGATCGCCGAGACGCGATAATCGGTGTGGCCGGCCTTGAACCCGAAGAGCCGCGGGCCGAGGCCAAAAAATGAATATGCCTCGACGCGCATGCCGAAGAGTTTCGCGACAAAAAAATGACCCAGCTCGTGGATATTTATAGCCACGCCGAGCACAAAGAGGATCGCCAGGATCGAAATAAGAATATCGCTCATTTATAAAATCGCCTCATATGTGAGGTGCTTCACTGTTAGAACTCGCATCGCACGGGCGAGTTGTAATAAAAGTCTAAAGTTGCCAATATGCCAGGTCAATCACGCCGGTATCGCAATCGGGCTGGCGTTTGCTGCAAGAGCGTCGTTAGCGGCATCTCTCGCCCAGGTGTCGGCCGCGAGGATCGCTTCGATCGAGTCCGTCGCGAGAGGCTGATGTGCCGACATCACGGCCTCATTCACACGAGCGATGTCCTGCAAGCCGCAGCCGCCGTCCAGAAAGGCTTGCACGGCCACCTCATTGGCGGCATTCAGCACGGCCGGCATCGTGCCGCCGGCGCGCAACGCAATATATGCCAGGCCGAGGCATGGAAAACGTTCGAGGTCCGGGGCCTCAAACTCCAGCTTATTCAGACCCACGATATCGAGCGGCGGCAGGCAGCCCTCGCGACGCTCCGGATACGTGAGGGCGTATTGTATCGGATGCCGCATATCGGTTACGCCCATTTGAGCGATCACCGATCCGTCCACGAGTTCGATCATCGAATGGATCACCGATTGCGGATGCACGACGACCGATATCTGGTTGGCGTCAAAGCCAAACAGCCATTTCGCCTCAATCACCTCCAGTCCCTTGTTCATCAGCGTGGCTGAGTCGATCGTGATCTTGTCGCCCATGTCCCAGTTAGGATGTGCGAGGGCCTCATCGCGCGTTGCGGCGGCGATCTGCTCTTTTGTCCACGTCCTAAACGGGCCGCCTGAGGCTGTCAGGATGAGGCGCCTTACTTCTGCTCGCTGCTCGCCCCGCAGGCATTGGTGAATTGCGTTATGCTCGCTGTCAACAGGCAAGATATCCGCACCTGATGCCTGTGCAGCTTTCGTCATCAATTCGCCGGCCATAACGAGAGTTTCCTTATTGGCCAAAGCGACACGTTTGCCGGCCTCGATCGCTCGCAGCGTTGGCAGAAAGCCGACCGCGCCGACCGTGGCAGAAACGACCGTCTCGGCTTGCGGGTGCGTGGCGACAGCGATCATGCCGTTGGTGTTCAACTCGATATACGGCGGCGTGATGTTGAGCGAGTGCAGTTCGCGTTCCAACTCGTCGGCGCAAGCTTGGTCATCGCACGACACCAGTTCGGGGCGAAAGGCGGCGATCTGCCCGGCGAACTTTGCCATGTTGCGCCCGGCCGCCATCGCGACGACACGAATATCACCGAGATGTTCGATGACTTTCAGAGTGCTGCAGCCGATCGAGCCGGTCGAACCGAGGATGGAAACGGACCTCATATATCGCAAACGACAGGTTAACACAGACCGTGAACATTCTAATGTGTTCCGCGGAACCTCGCTTCTCATTCAAACGCCCTAAACACTCTAAAACACGAGATTTAGGGCATTATTGGCTGAAATACCGTTTCACTTTGTTTCAGAGGGCATTGAAACACCGCAAGTATTGCAACAGTTGATGTTACACGGACAAATCCGTCCTGTTTCAGGAATTTCGCGCAAAAAACACCAATGTGAGACAAATCGAATTTCAAAGATCAAAGATGTTGCAAGCATAGCACAGAAATGCATCAAAGTCAAGATATGATTTCTGCGATTTTCTGCGTCAAAACTCTCCGTTCTCTGCGTGGAACCGACTTCCACGCAGAGGCCGCTGAGATCGTTCGCGGAGGTCGCAGAGAAGGCCGTTCTAAACACCTGACTTGGAGGATTTGGCGGCTTTCCCTGCAGGTTTAGCGGCTTGAATGAACTTTAATGCGTCACGCATTTCGTCGGCATCGCCGGTGATCAGCCGGGCACTGCGTTCGCGGGTCAGATAGGCCCAGAACCACGCGAACATCACCGAGAGGCGATTACGGAAACCGATCAGGAAATAGACGTGCAGGAAAAGCCACATCAGCCAGGCGATAAATCCGCGAAACTGCATGCCCGCAGCCTGTGCGATGGCTTTTTTGCGGCCGATGGTGGCCATCGTGCCTTTGTCCCAATAGACAAAAGGCGTGCGGGGCTTGCCCTTTAGCTCGTTGAGAATATTTTTCGCGGTCGCTTCGCCCATCTGCATCGCGGCCGGCGAGACACCGGGGACAGGCTCGCCGCTCTCCTGCAGCAGATGCACCATGTCGCCGATTACAAAGATATTCGTTGAGCCCTTGATCGAAAGGTCGCTCTCGACCGCGACCCGGCCGGCCTTGTCCGTTTCGACACCCAATGCTTTGCCCAGTGGCGAGGCAGCGACGCCTGTGGCCCACAGGACGACGTCGCAGTCGATCCAATCGTTGCCGACACGGACCCGGCCTGGCTCGATGTCGGTGACAAAGCTGTTCAGGTGAACCTCCACGCCTAGCGATTCGAGCTGTTCTTTTGCGCTGGCGGACAGGTCCTTGCCGAATGTGCCGAGTATCTTGTCTGAACCCTCATAAAGTGTTACTCGGGCCGTTGAGGTGTCGATCGCCTTGAAATCCTTTGCCAATGCTTTTCGAGCGATGTCGGCGATGGCCCCCGCAAGCTCAACGCCCGTTGGGCCGCCGCCTACGACGACGAAATTGAGCTGTTTCTGTTTCCCTGTCAGATATGCTTCGCGCTCTGCAAGTTCGAACGCCAGCAGCACGCGGCGGCGTATCTCGACTGCATCCTCGAGCGTTTTCAGGCCCCTCGCGGACGTTTCCCATTCGTCGTGGCCGAAATACGCGTGTCGAGCACCGGCGGCAACGATCAAAAAGTCGTATCCGATCTCACTTCCATCCGCCAGGATCACTTTCTGGTTTTGTCTGTCAAAACCAACAGCCTCGCCGAGTATGACCTCGACATTCTTTGCCTTAGCAAGGATCCGTCGTATTGGCTGCGCGATCTCGCCCGGATTCAGCACGGCCGTCGCTACCTGATAAAGCAGCGGTTGGAAGACGTGGTGGTTTTTTCGGTCGATGAGCGTGACATCAACAGGCTTGTTGGCCAGAGCCTTCGCCGCCCACAGGCCGCCAAAGCCGCCGCCGATGATCACGATCATTGGTTTATCTGCCATTACGTCAGATCACTGAATCGTTTCCTGATCCGGGCAGGGTCTCGGCGCGTATCAGCTACTGCATGGATTCGTATCTCATCGCCCTCAACGGTGTAATAGATCACATAAGGAAATCTGCTTGCGATCTTTCGATAATAGGCATTGAAATGGACCTCGTGGATGCCCGCGTAGAGGACGAGTGATCTTAGGTCTGCGATGATGGAAGCTTCAAAATAATCGCCTAATCCCGGATACTGCTCGTCGTAAAACAAATACGCTTCAGCAATATCATCAGCGGCAGAGCCTGTAATGACGATCGTCATTTCCGTCCGGTCTTTTCACGGATCCGCACTTCAGCTTCTTCGAGCGTCATAAATTGATCCGTGCCGTTCGCGAGAGCGTCGGCACGCTGCTTCAGCACTTTGCCGTGCCATTCGATTATCGGAACCGACGAGGAATTGCGGGAAAGATCATCCATGATACGGGCGATCACGTCCATCTTTTCCGCGATGGTCATTCTCTCAAGCGGTAAGGCTATCTCGGCATCCATACGGAGAATCTTAGCACAGTCTACGTACCAACAAATCGAGAATACAGCGACCGTGCAGATGTGATATCATCCGTCCCTTTGATGATTGCCCGCCCGTCTGCAAAGACGGTCACCTCATTCTCACCTGCCGTAAACCTCACTAGATACTCGTTCTGCTTAACTTCTGCCACAGAACTAATACGCTCGGCGAGGGCTGCGAGATCGATGTTTGTTGTCGCTGGCGGGGCGATCTGGACGGCGTTGCGGCCGCAGAGGACGGCCGAGAACTCCTGGGCGTCAGCGTTGAGAAACTCGTAAATGCCCTGACCGCAGCATTTGCAGTCGGCGTTGGGGCCGCTGAGTTTTATCCGCTGGCGGTCGTTGGCCCACAGGTCAAACTGCATCAGTGACGAGTGCAGGGAATCGAGATCGCCAACGAGAATTTTCAAAGCCTCGGCCACCTGCGTCGCGGCGACCGTTGCGATGATCGGCATTATCACGCCCGCGGTGTCGCACGTCGGCGACGAACCGGCATCGGGCATCTCGTCAAAGATGCACCGCAGACAAGGCGTCAGATGCGGCCGAATCGTCATCGTCGTGCCATAACTCGACACGGCCGCGCCATAGATCCACGTCTGCCCGTGTTTGACGCATGCGTCGTTGAGGAGGTAACGGACTTGAAAATTGTCGGTGCCGTCGATCACGAGATCGACGCCGCCGATGAGAGATTCGATGTTGGAATTGTTGACGTCGGCGACCAGCGGCTCGACATTGATCTCTGAATTGATCTCGGCGATGCGCGATTGTGCGGCGATGGCTTTCGGGATCCGTTCGGCGGCGTCTGATTCCCGGAACAGCGTCTGTCGCTGAAGATTGCTGAACTCGACAAAATCGCGGTCAACGATCCGTAGTTGGCCGACGCCGGCCCGCGCCAACATCTCAGCCTGCGCGGCACCGAGGGCGCCGCAGCCGACGAGGAGAACGCGCGAATTCAGCAGCTTTTCCTGCCCCTCACGGCCGATCTCAGGAAACAGAATTTGGCGGCTGTATCGCTTGTTCATACGTCGAAGAGCGAATGCACAAAGCTGCGGATTCCGTCGCGCTCGCCTCGGTCGTCAAGGATGTTTCCGGTGCCGTATCGCGCGTCCATCGCCGCCTGTTTGCGCTGTTGGTCGCGCAGTCGGTCGCGTTCGTCGCGAAGTTCAGTTCGTTCACGCTCGCGCGCCTTTTCCATGCCGCCTTTGCGAATGAACTCAATGATCGACGGCAGCTCGTCCGCGTCGAACCACACGCCGTGGTCGCGGCAGATATCGACGATCACGCCCGAGGCCTTGGCAAAATTGTTGCGGTTCATCAACTCGCCGCAATCGGGACAGGGCACATAGGCGACCTTCGTCATCGGCACGCCGCGAACGGTGCGGTCGTCAAGGAAGCCGAGCACGGCGGATTGGCGTTCGCGCTCGGCGCAAACGGCCTCGAATGTTGTCACATCCATCCACAGCCCGTCGCATCGATTGCAGCCGCTAAGACCGGTATCTGCGATCTTCATCACCTCGAGCGGCTGGCGGCATCGCGGGCAGTTGCCGGTCTCATCATGCAGCGACACTTCCAATGGTGCCGCGATCGCCCCGCAATGCCCGCAGAATTGGCTGCCGACGAACATCAGCCCGAAGCATTTAGGGCATGCTACGGTCTTGAGCCGCACCTTGCAGAATTCACATTGCGTCGCATTGGTCTCGACGCCTGCTCCGCAGTTTGGACAGTTAAGTGCCTCGGCAGACATATTTTTAGCCTCCTATCCGCTCGAGTATTGCTTCTCTCATCAACTCAAGCGGAGCCTCACGGCCCGTCCATATCTCGAACTGCTTCGCGCCCTGAGCGATCAGCATCTCGATCCCGCCGATGCACGGAATACCGGCCTCAGCCGCAGCATGCTGGAGCGCCGTGCCGTCGGGACGGGTTACGAGGTCATAAACGAATTTTACACCCGAAAGCTCGTCAGCGGTCAACAAAGTTTGGCCGACGAGTTCACCTTCCATGCCGACCGGTGTTGCATTAATGACTACGTCAAAATTTGAAATTTTAGAGCTCAAATCTGAGATAGCGTTTGCATCTATCGCAAACTCGGTTGCAAGCGCGTTGGCATTTCTCGGGTCTCTGACGAACAACTCCGGCTTTGCCCCGGCCGCCTTCAGGCCATAAACGCATGCTCGGGCCGCGCCGCCGGCGCCGAGGACAGCGATGCGGGCCCCGCTGAGTTCGCCGTAACGTGCGGTTAAGGGGGCAATAATTCCGTGGACATCGGTGTTGTAGCCGATAAGGCGTCCGTTTTGGCCGATCTTCACCGTATTTACCGCCCCAACGGCCTCGGCCATCGGATCGATGCCGTCGAGGTGCCGCATTATCGCAAGTTTATGCGGCATCGTGACTGAAAATCCGGCAAAATTCAGATCGACCTCGCGGGTTGCGGGTTTGACCATGCGCATGAGGAATTCGTCTAGGTCTCTGACGGGCAGATGCAGGAATACGGCGTTCTCGCCGACGGCCGCGAATGCTGCGTTTTGCATGTATGGCGATAACGACTGCGAGACGGGATCGCCGATAACGCCGTAAACGCGTGTTTCGCGGTCGAGTTCCTTGACACGATAGACACCGAGCATATCGCGCGCAGTCATCTGACCGTCGGCTGTCTCTTTGCCTTGATCGAGCGATGCATAGGTCAGGAATGCGCCGTGCGCAAGGCCGAGGATGCGAGTCCACGTTCCAGCTTCGCCCATAGCAATCGGAATGATCTCTTGCCCGGATGATGCGGCCCGATCGAGCAGTTTCCAAACGGGAATTGCATCTGTGACGGCATTCGCGGTTACTGCGATCTTGACGATGTCGGCATCCAACGCGGCGAGCCGTGCATAGACGTTGGCAAGATCGTTCGGAATGCCTTCGTGGTCATGAAACGATGCGATCTTGCGTTGACACGCGACCGACGCGTAGATGTCCTCTTCCAGATCGCACGCCCAGAATGATGAATTTTGATCGTTCCAAAACGCTAGCCGGGCTTCTCTCGAATCGGAGCGGTAAGTTGCGATAACCGAAATTTCAAGTTTCAAATCTGAGATTTGAGATATTGCCGAACGATCCAGATCGTCGAATCTGATCTCGACGATGTCTCCGATCGCGGCGGCACGCTCGATCTGTGCAGCCAGTTCATCCGCGGTTTTGGCGGCGACTGAGATGCAGAGTTTGCCGGCGTTCATTCAAACGTGCCCTTGCGGTCCATTACAAAGCTTATGGCCATCACCAGGCCGACAACCAGACAAAGGGCCGAGGCGACGACAATGATCGTGTTTCCGCTTTGCGCGACGCCGATCCCGGCCGCGGCCCAGGCGACCGCCAGCGGAAAGAGAAAATTTCGCAGCCTGAATCGAGCAAACACAGCCGCGGCGGCAGCGATCAGCAGCATGACAGCACCGATGGCGTTAAAGGCCGCGGCCGGAATGGCGAATCCCTGAGCGACCAATAGGACCGCAATATTCGCTAGTGCGGCCGTCGTGACCCAGCCAAAATAGAGGCCAAATACACCCTTGCCAAAAAGGGCGTCCGAGAACGACGAAGCCTCGCGAAATCTCACGGCCAGCAACAGAAGGACTGCCCATAGGCAGAGAATAACAACGACCGTGCCGGCGATCTGGAGGTTGTACCACAGCCATAGCCAGAGGCATTTAAGGACACAACTGACGAGATAGAGCGCTCGGATGCTGCGATACTGGGCGAGTTTTGCGGGGAGCAACTGATAGATCGCAAATCCTGCGAGCCCGGCATAGATCGGGACCCATATCGTGAATGCCCAATTTGCGGGCGTCACGACCGTCGGATAGCGTTCGGAAACATCGACCGTCAGAACGCCGTTAACGTATCCGGTCGTCGCCAGAATGTTGAAACCGATCATCCCGCCGGTCGCGACAAGGACCAGAAACGAGCTTATCGTGTCTGCCGTGGTTCCCGATCTGTTTTTGCTGAGCATAGCGCGATTATCGCATTTAATTCACGATATCGTATGGCGGGATGCGAAAACGTAAAGTTTTGTAAATCGCATAT
>JAGOWF010000081.1 GCA_018060305.1 Pyrinomonadaceae bacterium | reverse complement strand
ATTCGGCCGACTCCTTTGCTACAAATCGGACACCGTCAAGCCGGACAGCCGCCTTGTTCCAGTAGGTCTCAGAACGATCAAGCGCCACGCCATCCTTGCTCACGAGAGCAACTTGAAATGGGCCGTTGGTGACGATACCGTTATTGATCGCCTCGGTCTCAAAATGCTCACCGTTGCCGTAGATAGGCCGAAACACGGTGTTTGCCACGAGCCTCGGAAAGTCCTTGTCGGGCAGCTTAAGAGTGACCTTCAGCGTAGTTTCGTCGACAGCCTCGGCGCCGAACCGAAGTTGTTTCGTCATCGCCGTCGTCTTGGCCGGGGTTGGCGTCGGATCGAGTTTTGTCGGCCCGTCTGGACGCGGCTGAACACCCACGGGTGACGGCGAGAGGAGCGGTTGGGCCGTATCAAAATCGGCCGCACTTAATGTCCCACCAACACCAATATTCGTCCCGCTAATGTTCTGAAAAAGCTCTCGCTGTGATGCCTTATCGCCTAGCCGGAGCACTCTCTGCCACGAGCCTACGATATCGTCCGCCGTTACGCGCTTTCCATTCGTCCAGCGAGCATCCTTGCGAAGCTCGAATGTCCAAACGCGGTTCTCATCAGTTGCCGTCCATTTCTCGGCAAGTGCAGGCACGGCATCGAGCGTCCGCCCGTCGAGCTCTGTCAGGCCTTCATAGACCGCACGGACGAGATCTGTTTCTGGAGCGGCCGCGGCTCGGGCCGGATCGAGGCTGCGCGGAACCTTGCCATTACTCCAGCGAAACTCCTGTTTCACCGGGGCCGAAGCCGCAGCCCCATAGAATTTTTCAGGCCTCGGCCTCTCTATCTCGGTGCAGGAGGTCGCGAGGATGCACGCGGCGGCCACAAGCACCGTCTGTGTCAGAATGTATCGAATATTCTCAGTAGCAGACATTCTCTCCAAGCCTAATCTCCCGCAGCCGCCGTACGAGGGCCTCGGTCTGTTGGCGGGTGTCGTCAAAGCCCTTTGACGTATCGATCAGGTCGTCGGCGAAGCTCTTCTTCTCGTCCTGCGGCATCTGGGCGGCGATGCGCCGCTTGGCGTCTTTCTCGCTCAGCCGATCGCGTTTCATCAGCCGTTCTAATTGTATCTCAGGCAAACACCACACAACAATTATTCGGTCAAAACGCCGATATCCGCCCGATTCGATCATAAGCGCCGCATCAACGACCGCGATGCCGTTCGGATCGTCGTGCATAACGCCATGCAACCACTTGTCCTGAGCCGCAACAACTCGCGGATGGACGATCGAATTGAGCAATTCGCGCTTTTTCTCATCGGCAAAGACGATCTCGCCGAGTCGCTTCCGGTCAAGCTCGTCAGCGGCCGTAAGGACTCCGTCGCCGAAACACAAGACGATCTCAGCAAGCCCGTCCGTCCCTTTTGCTACGACCTCCCGGGCCGTCTGGTCGGCGTCAAGCGTATGACAGCCAAGCCCACGCATCACCGAGACGACAAAGGATTTGCCGACCGCGATCGAGCCTGTCAGACCTGCCATCAGCATAGCGGAAAACGGAAAACGGAAAACGGAAAGTTCATATGTTTTTCTTCGCAGTTTTTATCGATGTTGTTAATATCTTCTGCAATCGCGGCAATCAGTTAGCAAAGATTCGGCCTGTGGCTTTGAAATTAAGTCGGAATCGCTCAGCAAGTTTAGCCAATATTCAGTTTCAAACGCTTCTTTAAGTGAAACTGGAAGCTTATGGATGAAATCGAGCTTTGACTGGGCTTGAGCGGCTTCACAAATATTGGCCCCAATAGATGTTCCGCTCCGCAATACTTGCTTTGATAGAACGAACTCCTTCTGGTTCTGGGTGAGATGACGATTCAGTTTTACAATCCTTAACGCAAACGCATACGACTTTTCGCGGAGAATGCTCTTTCGACTTTCCACTTTCAGTTCTCCGTTTTGAACTATCTTCCGTGTCGCTTTGCGAGCTTGTTGACGTTGTATTCGGCGATCTCCTCGAGCGTCAGTCCGAGTTCGTCGGCGCATGCCGATATGTACCATAGGACGTCGCCGAGTTCGTCTTTGAGCTGTCCTCGGATATCGTCATTTATAACACCGGCATGGTCGCGTTGAATCTTTTTGACGATATTAGCGACCTCACCGGCCTCGCCGGCAAGGCCCAGCGTCGGATACTCGAGATTCGACATCCGTTTCGGATAATGGGCCGTCTGGCTGGCCTCAGACTGATATTCTGCAAAGTTCATAGCTGGATACCTCGCCTCAATTTAGCTGCTGTGACGGTGTTCTTCATCAACATCGCCACGGTCAACAGGCCCACGCCGCCGGGCACGGGCGTCAGGCTTCCGGCCCGCTCCATCGCCTCGCGCGGATTCACGTCGCCGACAAGCGTCGAGCCTCGCTTTTCAATGGCCGCGAGCCGCTTTTCGATATCGTCGTCGGGAAACAATGCTCGCGCGGCCTCGACGTCCGACACGCTGTTGATACCAACGTCGATAACGGCCGCACCCTCACCAATGTGCTCGCCGCGAATGAAGCCCGCCCGCCCGATCGCGGCGATCAGAATGTCGGCCTGTCGAGTGATCGCAGGCAGATCGCGCGTCCGCGAGTGGCAGATCGTAACCGTCGCATTCTCTTGCAGCAGGAGCATCGCCATCGGTTTGCCCACAATGTTACTGCGGCCGACGACAACCGCGTGCCGGCCCGCGATCTCTATGCCCGACCGCTTCAGGATCTCTATTACACCTGCGGGAGTACAAGGCACAAGCGATTCGCGGCCCTGCATTAGCCGTCCCGAATTGATCGGATGAAAGCCGTCAACATCCTTAAGCGGATCGATCCTCTCAAGGATCACACGCTCGTCAATATGCTTCGGCAGCGGCAACTGAACGAGGATGCCGTCAACATCGTTTCGAGAATTTAGTTCATCAACGACGTCCAGTATTTCTCCCTGTGTCGCATCCGTCTCAAAATGCCGGTGCTCCGACACCATTCCCAGTTCCTCGGTCGTGCGGACCTTGCTGCCAACATAGACGGCCGACGCGGTGTCGTCGCCGACGCGAACCACCGTCAGGCATGGCGTTACGTTATGCACCTCGCGAAGGTCAGCGGCCTCCGCCGCAACCTCAGCCTTAATGGCTTCGGCGATCGTCTTCCCACTTAGAATTCTGGCAGGCATATATGTTCTGAGGTAATTTTACCGTAACAGAGATGAGTTTGTTAAAATCCGATTGATGTATCGCCTCCTGTGTTCGACTCTGCTCGTCGCCCTGCTCGTGCTGTACGCGGCTCCCCAACCACGACAGGAGCCTCAGCGACGAATTGAGTCGTCTATGAACACTCCTGATCGTGAGCATGCCATCACACGGCTGCAGGAAGTCTTTCGCGAAGATGCAGCCCGGTTTGACTCGAATCATCGCGGTTATGAGTTGGCACATCTCTCTGACGTTGACGGCCGTCCGGCCCGTGCGGTCGCATGGTTTCATCGCGAAGCTGAAAACGGCAGAGACCTGAGCGGTTTCGCCTTGGCTCGGGCGTCGCGCATTGCAGGCGCGAGCGGCAATCTCCTGCTGGAGCGTATTTATCTTGAACATCTTCGGAATATTGAACCCGATACGGAACTAGCCGAAGCAGCGTTAGATCGACTGGCGGAGAACGGATTGGAACGAAACAGCCCGGCTTCGACGGTGAAATCTTTGACCGCCGAAGGATCGTCCATCGAAACTGACCGCAAGGCACCTAATGTGAAGCGCAAGCGCATGCTGCTGCGGGCCAAAGCCTATGTTGCGATGCGCAGGCCGAGCGAGGCCGTTCCGTTGTTCACCGAATTGATCGATAACGATCCTGCACCGCAAATGCCGGATGATAGTTCATACGAGGCCGTCAGATCTCTCGATCAAACGGCGGCGGGCTCCACCGTGCAGCTTACACCGGACAAACATCGACGCCGGGCCAACATTTACCAGTTTCATCGCGACCTGATCCCCTCCCGACGTCATTTTGAGGCATTGGCGGACATCGATCCGTCGTCCGCGCCCGAGACATATCTGAATATTGGCCGAGGCTCCGCTCAGTCAGGCGACTATGGCGAGGCGGTAAAATGGTACGAACGATTGCTTGAACGAAACGGCGACAACCCCGAGGCGAAGGACGCGCTCCTGCGGCTGGCCGGCGCGTATTCGCGGCTCGGCAGGGTCAAGGAATCGTTGGCTCGTTACCAGAGTTTTATTGATAAATACCCATCGGATACATCGCTCGACCGCGCCTATCTGAACCCGATCGATCTGCTTCGGGACGATGCCAACGACACGTCGGCTCTCAATTGGTGTGAACGCACGACAACGGCTTTTCGCGGCTCCGCCGCTGAGGCCGTCGCCCTCTTCTCAAAGGCACGTATCTACCTGAGCCGAGAAGAATGGCAAGATGCCCTCGCCGCTCTCAACACCCTCTCTACGATGCGTGACCTGGGCGGCACGTCGATCCCCGGCGGGACGAACGCGACCGAGATCGCCTTCCTGCGTGGCATTGTCCTCGAAAAGCTCGGCCGCCATGGCCAGGCAATCGATACATATCTATCGATACCGGACGGCCGTAACGAATACTACGGCTGGCGAGCCACACAGCGGCTCGCGGCGATGTTTTCGGCTGAGGCGTCCAGGGTCGCTGCGGCCGAAAAGCTCAAAATGCTCGTCGCCGGCCTTCAGGAGAAGGACGTCGGGACTCGCAAAAAAAGCGCGACGGCGATACTCCGAATGACGGACGACGGCGAGATCCGCGAAAGGGCACTTGCTGCGCTAAAGACGTCATCCAAGTCGCCGGGCAAAGATCCGTTCAAGACACCCGCCGGACGGAACGACCACTTCAGCGATGAGACGACCGAGACGCTCGTACAGCTTGGGGT
This sequence comes from Pyrinomonadaceae bacterium, assembly GCA_018060305.1. Lineage (GTDB taxonomy): Bacteria > Acidobacteriota > Blastocatellia > Pyrinomonadales > Pyrinomonadaceae > OLB17. The sequence goes on along the minus strand of JAGOWF010000081.1, from coordinate 5,664 downwards.
CTACTCGGACGCGGCCGTCAAACTCGCGACCCTTCCGCCAGACACCGCCAATGCGAAATACTTCATCCTTGGCGACCGAGCGGACAAGGCACTTCTGATGCTCGATCCGCTCTGGAGCAAGATTCCCGTCGATGTTCCGGTTGCCTTGCTTCCCCACGAGCAACTGCGGCTGCAGTATCCAGTCGTCTATCGCAAAGATCTTCTGGCGGCAGTTGGGAAGGACGGCGTCGATCCGCGGCTGGTGCTGTCGATAATGCGCCAGGAGTCGCGGTTTGCGGCTGATGCGTGGTCGGGTGCCGGTGCGCGCGGACTGATGCAGTTCGTTTCGACAACGGCCACAGAGGTGGACCGTGAGATTGACGTGCCGGGCTTTGAACAAGGCGACCTTTACAGCCCGCAGATCGCGATCTTGTTTGGCTCGCGCCATCTCGCCGACCTCTTCAAGCTATTTCCGGGCCAGCCCGAGGCGGTCATTGCGGCGTATAACTCAGGCAGCGATAATACGAAAAGATGGCTCTCGCGCTCGCGCTCAGACGATCCGTCGCGTTACGTCCCGGAAATAATGTTCACGCAGACAAAAGACTATGTTTACCGCGTGATGGCAAACTTTCGAATGTATCAAATGCTTTATGACGACAAACTCCAGCCGATCGGCGATCCGACCGCGAATGACCGATAGCTTTATGCGATCTATTGCCTTCATCCTGGCCTGTGTATTGTTGACCGCATGCGGCAAGGCCCCGGAGGCGAATTCGTCCGCGGGCACCGCAAAGCGCTATCCGTTGAAGGGCAAAATTGTGTCCGTCGATAAGCAGGCGAAGAAAGCCAAGATCGACCACGAAGCGATCGACGGCTATATGCCCGCGATGGAGATGGACTTTCCCATACACGAAGATTGGGTGTGGGATGAACTAAAGCCCGGCGCCGAGGTGCGCGCCGAACTCGTCGTCGATAACACCGCAAAAGAGCCATATTGGCTCGAGAAGATCGGGATCATAGCTCACGCCGATCCAAACCAGCCTCAGCCGCCGATAAACGACAAGTTCGTTCAGATCGGCAATCCGGTTCCGGATTTCGTCCTCACAAATCAGGACGGCAAACGTCTCTCAATAAAGGACTTTAAGGGCAAGGCTCTCGCCATCACATTCATTTACGCTCGGTGCCCGCTGCCCGATTATTGCATCAGGATGTCAACAAACTTCAGCGATGTCGCGAATGTGCTGAACAAAGAGCCCGACTCGCAAAAATACGCCCTGCTCTCGATCTCATTCGACCCTGAGAATGACACGCCTGCCAAGCTCAAATCATACGGCCTCGGCTATCTGGGCAAGGGTTCGACGAGCCTCGGCGTCTGGCAGCTTGCTGTCGGCAAGGACGCGGAAGTACGAAAAATAGCGGATTTCTTCGGCCTTCGCTATGAGACAGACGCCAACGACAAGACCCAGATCAACCACAGCCTCCGCACCGCAGTGATCGGCCCCGACGGCAAGGTAGTAAAGATATTCGCCGGCAATGAATGGGCGCCGGCGGAACTACTAAGCGAGTTGAAGACGGTCGCCCAATAACAAACCGGTTGTTTTTCTGACAGAAGGAGAATATCGTAAAGCCATGAGTACTGTATTAGACGAAACCCCGAGCGTCGAGAAAATATCGGACTTGGCGCTTAACATGGCATCGGAGGATCGTTCCCTGCTGTTAAAGCTGTTGCACGACAGCCTACTTTCGCCAGAGGAAAAGCTGATACAAGACGAATGGATTCGCATCGCGACTAGACGCGTTCAAGAGGTACGGGCGGGTGCGGTTGAGCCGATCGATGCGGACGTTGTCTTTGACAGACGGCGTACGCGACACCGTGGATGATCATAAAGTTTCATCCGGATGCGCTCGATGAGTTTGATCGGGCTGCCGACTATTAGGAGATCGAAGCTTCGATTGAGACAAGTTACCGATTTCGAAGCGTCGTCGAGAAAGCCGCACGCCATATCGCCACAAGTCCGCGGATGTTTCCTGAGATCGGCCACGATATTCGAAGATGTCTGACTAAATCGTTCTCATACGCTCTTCTTTATTCAATTGAACAACACTACGTCCTCGTAGTTGCTGTGATGCATACCAGTCGGGAGCCCGACTATTGGCGTTACAGGCTTGACTGATGGTCAACCTGAATCAGATGTCCAGCCACCACGGTTCGCTTCACATCTCTGGCATTCGACGAAAACACTAGCGCCGCGTGAATATCGTTTACGGGCTTCTGAGCCGCATTTTCTAAGGATACGACCGCGAGGTCGGCCTGTTTGCCGGGTTCGAGCGTTCCGATCTGGGTGTCGAGGCCGAGTGCGCGTGCGCCGCCTAGTGTCGCAGCTTCAAGGGCGTCTCGGGCAGAGATCATGCGCTTCGAGCCCGGACGGTTTCGGGCCGCCAGCGCTGCAAAACGTGATTCCTCGAGCATGTCGCAGACATTGTTGCTCGCGACCGAGTCGCTGCCTAGTCCGACAGCGATGCCGGCGTCGAGAAATGCCTCAAGCGGCGCCCATCCGTGGCCGAACTTCGCATTTGATTTCGGGCAATGCGCAATGCGCGCGCCATTCGCGGCGATGCGCTCAATATCGGTGTCCGAAACGTGGACGCAATGGGCGAGCAGCGGCCGCGCCGCAAGAACGCCGAGGCGTTCGAGGTATTCGATCGGCGAGCACAGCGGGCTCTGCCACTCGAGGCCAAACTTGTCGTAAACACCGGCAAAGAAGCCGGTTCCTCTGCGAAGTAATTCGTCCTCATACGCCGATTCTGCCACATGAATCGATAGCGGCACGCGCTCGATGATCGAGAACTGGGCGAGCATCTCGAACAGCCGCGAACCGACCGTGTAGGGCGAATGCGGCGAGAGGCCGACGCTGACCATGCCTGTGGCATCAGCGGCAAGTGCTTCGTACTTCGCGACCAGGTTTGCAAAGTCCGTTTCGGCCGTCGAGTTGTCAGGCGAAAATTCTGTTTCCTGAAAAATTATGCCGCGCAGGCCCGTCGCCTTTAGTGCGTTCAACCCCGCGCGTCCCATTCGGCCAATATCTCCGAAGCAGGTCACGCCCGCGCGAGCACCTTCGAGAGCGCCGGCGAGAGCCGAGGCCTCGATCTCGTCATCGCTCATCGCTTCGCGGAGTGCGGTCAGTTTCAGCAGCCAGGCCTTGAAATCGTGTTCGACCTCATCGAGATCTCCGCGCATTGATGTAATCTCGAGGTGCGAGTGGCAATTGACAAATCCGGGCAGGATCGCGGCCTCGCCAAAATCCTCGATCTCCGCCGACGGAAATTGACGCGCGATGTCATCTCGCGGCCCGACCGCTTTGATTGTGCTCCCGTCGATCACCACCGCGCCGCGCTCGATCGGCGATGACGAGATGGAGAGGACATGCTGGGCTGAGAGTATGCGCACAGCTAATTGTAATATCCTGACGCCTCAGAGAAAAATGTCTTGACAACAGTGCACCTGTGTGCTATGCTTGCAACAACTTTGATCTTTGAAAATCCACGCGCATTTTTTTTTTCAAAATGACCGGGGCAGAGGTCAGAATAATGTCGCAACATCTTTATTTGCAATATTTAGACTGTCCCGTATCGAGTGGGACACAGCGGGACACGCACGGCACCAAAAATGTCAGCAAATATAGACGTTTACAGCAGTTACGGCGATACGAGCTGTGTCACTTTGTGACACGCATCTCGGCGGCACTGACCTATTGCCTATAGCGCATTAGAATCGACGTTACGTAATTCTGTGTCGAGGCGATCCCGATCCGGGCGATGAAATCAGCTTCCGGCAATGTTGTGGGTTCGATGTCGCGGGTCCATTCTTCGACGCGGCTTGGCCCGGCATTGTAGGCGGCAAGCGTCATCGCCGTTTCGGCCGGCCGGCCGCGATACGGTTCGCGAAGCCGCTCGAGATACCAGCAACCGGCCTGAATGTTGCGTTCGGGATCGGCCATGAATTCGACGACATTCTCCGTCGCCTGGCGTTCGAACTCGCGAAAGCCGGTGCCTCGTGCCCATTCGCGAGCAACTGTCGGCGTGACCTGCATCAACCCGATCTCGTCGGCGGCACCGCGCTTCCACGATCGGAAATAGGTCTCTTCGTAAATGACGCTCCAGACGAGGCGCTCGTCCAGTCGATAAACACGGGCGTGCCGTGAAATGAGATCGTCGTATCGATGGATCCAGTAGGGAGGAAAAAAGTAAGCCGCTGCAGCCGCAATCACTGCCAGCAGGATCAGGCACGAGATGATGTATCTGACCATACCTAAAGCGATGGCGTTAGGGTGTCGGCCGGAACCGGTTCAGCATTGCTCTCGGCATGCGACCGGCTTGCCTCGTCCTTGCATATTGTCATAATGGCCGGCTTCTTAGATCGACATCCCACGCGCGCCATTTCGGCGAGCAGGTGAACGTCGTGCTCAGCCTCGCTCGCCATTTCACGGCGGATATCAAGAAGGGCCTCGAGGAACTTGGGACGGCGATACATACTCACTGTGAACAATTGTTCACCTGTGACATGCCCTTCGTCAACCGTCTCTATTGAATGAATGGAATCGTCGAGATATCGCTGAACGGTTCTGTCGGCATGATGGGCCGAACGTCAGACCGTAGAAATGTAGCCAACGCAGTGTAGTCCATCGGCCGTGCCAACAAGAATCCCTGGCCTGCTTCGCAACCGAGTTCGGTTAGCCGTTGGAGTTGGCCGGGCGTTTCGATCCCTTCGGCGATCACCTTTAGTCCAAGATTGCGGGCCAACGTAATGATCGCCCCGACGATCTCATCATTCTTTCCCTTGTCGTCGATCATCGCAACAAACGTGCGGTCGATCTTCAGGGCAGAAACGGGCAGTCTCGTAAGGTAACCGAGGTTTGAATAGCCCGTTCCGAAATCGTCAATGTTGATCTCGATCCCTGTCCGACGCATTTCGTCTAGCATCTCTGCGGCCCGTTCCTGGTGTTCAAAGAATACCGATTCGGTGATCTCAAGACATAGCCTGTTCGGCGCGAAGTTGGCTTCATCGAGTATCTGCTGTATCCGATCGCCGAGCGAGGGTTGAGCAAACTGACGGCACGAAAGGTTCATGCTTACCGAATAGGTCTTGCCGTCAGCGCCGAGCGTGCCGATATCGCGGCACGAACGTCGCAATACTTGTTCGCACAAAGGATCGATCAGGCCGATCTCTTCGGCCAGCGGAATGAATTTGCTTGGCGAGATCGGGCCGAGTTCAGCATGGTGCCAGCGAGCGAGCGCTTCAAAGCGGATGATGTCACCACTCTGGAGGTCGCATATCGGTTGATATTCGACGGATATCTCTTCTCGCTCAACCGCACGCCTGAGGTCGGTCTCGAGCCTAAGGATCTCTTTGGCCGCGCTGTGCATGTTGTCGTCAAAGACCTCGTGACGAGCTTTGCCGGCCCGTTTTGCCTGATACATCGCCGTATCCGCGTCGCGCATTACATCCTGCGGATTCTTGTGTTTATCGGACGCGTTAAGGATACCAATGCTTGCGGAACTATATATTTCGTGACCGTCCAGAACAAATGGGATGCTGAACTTATGCTGGATCCGCTCGGCGATTCGTGTCACCTCTGCATGGTCATACGAGCCCTCGACGAGCACCGTGAATTCGTCGCCCCCGAG
>JAGOWF010000080.1 GCA_018060305.1 Pyrinomonadaceae bacterium | reverse complement strand
CGATGTATTACGCGCATCAAGTGATGCGAAAATATCTGTCGATACCTGCGTTTCTTCGCGGCAGCATAATTGAGCCCGTTGTCAACCGCCTGCCCGTCTCGACAAAGAACTTGTCGTTCGACTACAAAGCAAAACGCTTTGTCCGCGGCGCGAATCTCGAACCCGTCGAACGCCACCACGCATGGTTTGGCTCGTTCGCCGCCGCCGATCACGATCAGTTGCTCACGCGCGATGTTCTCGACCACAGCAACGGCGACATTTACGCCGATGCCCGCGACCTGCTTTCCCGAGTCAAAGCGTCGGACAAGATCGAGCAAATGCAGCAGCTCGACATCAGCTATTACCTCGCCGAAGACATCCTGACCAAGGTCGACCGCGCCGCAATGGCCGTCTCGCTCGAGACGCGTGCCCCGTTCCTCGACCCGCGGATCGGGCAATTTGCGGCATCGATACCGGTCGATTACAAACTCCGTGGCGGCAAAGGCAAGTTCATCCTAAAAAAAGCCGTTGAGCCGTTGCTGCCCGCCGAGATATTGAATCGCCCCAAGAAAGGCTTTGGAATTCCCATCGCCAAATGGCTAAAAGGACGGCTTAATCCGCTTTTGCACGATCTGCTCGACGAGAAGCGCATTCGGGATCAAGACCTTTTCGATGCCAAATACGTTACCGACTTAGTTACCGAACACGAGACGGGCCGAGCGAGTCACCACAAGCAACTCTGGACGCTGTTGGTATTCCAACTTTGGCATGACAACTTTTTGAGGATTGACTGACCACTTCTCGCTATCCACTATCCACTGAAGAAACCAGTTTCTACAGTGGATAGTGACAAGTGGATAGTGGATATTTTTTTGCTATCATCACTTTATGGCAACTCTTTACCCCGAGATCGAACCGTTTGACAGCGGAATGCTCCCGGTTTCGGACATTCACACCATTTATTACGAGCGTGTCGGGAATCCTGACGGGATTCCGGTCGTATTTTTGCACGGGGGGCCGGGCGGCGGGTTGATCTCGATGTATCGTCAGTTCTTTGATCCGGCGGTTTATCATGTTGTGCTCTTTGATCAGCGCGGGTCGGGCCAGTCAACGCCGCACGCAGAACTGCGTGAGAACACGACGTGGGACCTTATCAATGATATCGAGACGCTGCGAGAGAAGTTTGGTATCGACAAATGGCACGTCTTTGGCGGGTCATGGGGATCGACGCTTAGTCTGGCCTATGGCGTTTCGCATCCGGACCGATGTCTAGGGCTGATACTTCGCGGCATCTTTCTCACGCGTAGGAAGGAGCTGCAGTGGTTCTATCAATACGGTGCGTCCGAGATCTATCCCGATTTTTGGGAACGCTACCGCGACGAGATACCCGAGGGCGAGCGAGGCGATTTTATCACGGCCTATCATAAACGCCTGACGAGCGACGATGAGCCGACGCGGCTCGCGGCCGCCCGTGCCTGGAGCGTCTGGGAAGGTTCGACCTCCAAGCTCTACCCGAGCCAGGACCTAATGGAGCATTGGGAAGGCGAGCACGAGGCACTTAGTCTCGCGCGCATTGAATGTCATTATTTTATGAACAATTCGTTCTTTCCGAGCGAGAATTACTTGATCGAGAATATCGATAAGATTCGCCACTTGCCCGCAGTGATTGTTCAGGGGCGCTACGATGTCGTCTGCCCGATCACGTCCGCATGGGATCTACATCGTGCGTTTCCCGAAGCGGAGTTGATCGTAGTGCCGGACGCCGGACATTCGGTTAGCGAGCCGGGAATTACATCTGCTCTGGTAGATGCGATGGAGCGGTTCAAGACGGCGGGATAGTACCTTGGTAGTGAAAGTTCGTGCAAATAGCTGTATGATGAGAGCAATTTGATAAAGAGGGACTTATCTTATGCCGAATATTGGAACAACAGAGATCATCCTGATCGTCGCCATCCTCTTCTTGCTGTTTGGCGCGACTCGGTTGCCCCAGCTTGCAAAGAGCTTAGGCCAATCGCGAAAGGCATTCAAGGAAGGAATGCGCGAGGCTGAGGAAGAGGAAAAGACTGAGCAGGCCAAGCTAAGCAGTCCCGCCGCGCCTGAGATCAGCGAAATGAGCGACGAAGCGATAGAAGCCGAGATGCGCAAGCGGGCCGAGGCGCGGGTCGAACAATAAATGAAGGTAAAGGTCGTTGTACACGAGGCAGAGGAAGGGGGCTTTTGGGCAGAGGTTCCGGCAATTCCGGGATGCGCTACGCAGGGCGAATCAATGGACGAACTGTTAGCTAACCTGAAAGAGGCTATTGAGGGCTGCTTGTCGGTGGATGTCGAATACATTCCGGTCACGGCGACCGACAGACTGCTCGAGCTTGCGGTATGACGACGATCTCCGGCAAGGAGTTCGCCCGACTAGTCGAACGACGCGGTTGGACACTTTTGCGTATTCAGGGGAGTCATCACATCTACGGGAAAACAGGAAGTCAGGTCAGACTAACGATCCCGATCCATCGAAATAAGAACCTAAAACTAGGGCTCCAACGACACCTAATGAAGCTGGCCGAAATTGCCGAGGACGAATTGTAGTTGGCTATCCTTTTTCGCCCGTCAGTAGCATCGCTTTTACAGAGAACCGGAACGAGAGTGTTCCGTCCTCTTCATCTATCAATCGAGCGAGTCCGTCAATGACTCGCTCTTTGTTATTTTCGCCGAGGGCTGCTAACCAGACCGGCATAAGAAAATCAGCGATCAGCGGTGACTTAACGAACGCTGCGCCGTTGTCAAATTCAAATATCTCGTTCGCGACGTCGGTGCGGACGTTGACCAGGCCGACGCGCTCCGCAATCGACTCGAGTGCCGTAACGGTCGGAAGCTTAGTGATCATCTCCTCGGCAGCATGGCCGTGTTCGCCAAGGCCTTCGCTAAAAAGAACTTCCCAGAGGAGCGAAAATATCTCACCGAAACTGCCTGTTCCCGGCAGAAAGACAACAACGTCGCCGCCGACGCGCGCGACGCGAGCGGCGTCCTCGATCCGTCCTTCGATCTCATTCGATTGAGCGAGGCTTGCGTCTGCGAGCACCGCGTCAAAGGCATCGCTTTCGAATGTGATCGTTGAGAAATCCACCTTTGAACTCAAGGCCGCCGCCTTGTCACGCGAGATAGAGAGCAAGTCATCGTTCTCACACGCGGCGAATATGTCCGTCGTCTCACCAAACTTTTCACCTAGATAAATCGCGTGTGTTCCGGTGCCTGCATTTAGATAGAGAGCGTTTTCTGCATCACTCAGATCGACGCGCTTGTCCACGAGATCGGTGAAGCGTCGGGTCCATTCTTCGTCGAGATAAAGGTCGCGCAAATATGCGAGCTCCTTCTGCGTCTTGGCCATATTGTGTATTAAACTCCATAGCCTCATCCGAGGCAATTTTGCATGGCGCCCGTCGCCCCCGTGTTATCCTTATCTGACTTGGGTTACAGATAATTCGTAACGATATATGAGCATGAGCATAGCGGAACTGTTCGACTTGACGGGCCGGACAGCGATCGTCACTGGCGGGTCGCGCGGACTGGGCAAGGAGCTCGCCGAAGGCCTCGCGGAGGCCGGCGCAAGCTTGATGCTATGCGCGCGTCGGGCAGAATGGCTCGAAGAGACGGTCCGGGAGTTTGCGACGCGCGGCTTTGAGGTGGAGGGCAAGGTCTGCGATGTTTCAAAACCTGAGGAGGTTGGGGCGGCCGTCATCGGGACGGTCACGCGCTTCGGCAGCGTGGACATTCTCGTCAACAATGCGGGTATCTCATGGGGTGCGATGCCGGAGGATATGACGCTCGATCAGTGGCAGAAGGTGATCGATGTTAACCTGACCGGCGGCTTCCTGATGGCACAGGCTGCGGGACGGCAGATGCTCATCCAGGGACGCGGCTCGATCATCAACATCACTTCTATCGCGGGCCTCACGTCGTCCGCCAACGGCCCGTTTTACGCGGGATACGTTGCGAGCAAAGCCGGGCTGATCGGCCTAACCCGCGAGTTCGCCGCAAGCTGGGGCCGCCGAGGTATTCGCGTGAATGCGATCGCGCCGGGCTTCTTCCACTCGCGTCTTGCCGATCCCGCAATCGACATCTACGAAAGCTCCATTCAGGAGAGTAATGTTATCCCGCGTATCGGTCGCGAAGGCGAGTTAAAAGGCGTCGCCGTCTTTCTCGCCTCCGATGCCTCAAGTTACATCACGGGCCAAACCATCGCAGTAGATGGCGGGATGACGGTCTGAATTCGCTGTAGAATCTCAACAAAAATGGACTAGTTGTCAGTTTTGCTGGGCTTTTCCTTCATCAGTCTGGCGACGTGGAAGATGTAGTGAACGCCGGAGAAAACTGCAAAGGCGGCCACGACAATATAGACGGTTGGCAGGAACGAGCCATTCCATTGTGGATTGGCGGCGGCGAGCAGGACCAGGATTACCGCGCTCACCTGAACAAATGTGCTGGCCTTGCCGAGCCACGATGGTTTGAAGCCGCGAAAACCGGTCATCATGTTGATCGCACCGGCAACGGCGACAATAGCGATATCACGACCAATGACACAGGCTGTAACCCAGAACGGTACCGGCAGATGCCGTCCCGGTGATAGCATTCCCGGGATCGTCAGCATAATAAAAGCCGTCGTCAAGAGCAGCTTATCGGCGATCGGGTCGATGACAGTGCCGAGTTCGGATTCCTGTTTCAGACGTCGGGCAAGAAAGCCGTCGATACCGTCCGATACGCCCGCGATGGTGAAAAAAAGTAAAGCCCAGCCCTCGCGGTGGTAAACCAGCATCGTGGCGAAAACCGGTATCAGCCCGATGCGCAGAAAAGTAAGAATATTTGCGACAGTCCAAACACGCTGGGGAGCCGGCAGATCATTCATTGCCTGTTCGAAGCTCCAAGAGTGAGATCTCAGGCGGGCACCGGTAGCGCATCGGGACTACGACTGTGCCGATGCCTCTGGTGATATAGATCTGGGAATTTCGCCGGGTATGCAGGCCTGCCTTGAGCCGGCGGCGAGCAAGCAGGCGTTTCGCATCGCTGCGAACCTTGATCTGGCCGCCGTGCGTATGCCCGCTCAGCGTCAGGTCTATGCCGAGGCGGGCAGCTTCACGAAAGATGATCGGGTTGTGGGCGAGGAGCAGCTTCATCTCGTCGGGAAACGAACCCCTCAGCGCCGCTGGCACGTCCGTCTTGCCGACCATGTGATCGTCAACGCCGCAGAGCCAGAATGATGAGCCGCGAGCCTCGAAGCGAAAGCCTTTGTTGACAAGCATGTTGATGCCTTCGCCGCGAAACAAGTCCGTCACCATCTCGGCGTCAGTCCAGTGGTCGTGATTGCCCAGGCAGGCGTAAATTCCGCATTTAGCCTTGAGCTGTCCGAGCACGGCAGCGACCGGAGCGATGTATTGACGCTCGTGCGAGACATAATCGCCGGTGAGCAGAAATATGTCTGGCCGCAACCGATTGGCGACCTTTACGGCTCGCTCAATGTGCTTGAGGTCGGTGAACGGACTGTGATGCGTGTCGGAAAGCTGGATGATCTTGAGTCCGTCGAGCTTCCTCGGCAGACGTTTGAGATATATCTCGACGTGCTCAAGCGAAAGGCTATTCGCCTCATCCATGGCGAGTTTTGCCTTTTTTGACCAATTGCCCGCGAGTGTCCGGATCGGCGCTTCTGACGCGACGAAGGCATTTATGCGTTCCGTCAATCTGACGCGTTTTGTCGCTGTCTCTGCCATTCGAAAGGTTTGTGCAGTGTAGCGCGGCCGGGGGCGCTAATACAATCGAGCTAGATGCCCTTTAATCGGAGGAATTTGCGCTTGCCGACCTGAAGTATGACGCTATCGGCGGTCACAGTGATGTCCGCATTCATGGCGGCAGCTTTTTTGCCATTGATGCGAACTCCGCCCTGCTCGATCAGGCGGCGGGCCTCGCCCTTCGAGGCGGCGAGGCCGGAATCGGCCAGAAGTTGTGCGAGATTGTGGCTTCCGGTTGCAACATCGCGTTCCTCGATCTCGTCGGGAACCTCTTTTTGCACAAACCGGCGGTTGAATTCGTCCTCTGCAGCGTCGGCATCTGCTGCGGAATGAAAATCGGTAATTATGAGCTTGGCGAGGTTTACCTTGATGTCGCGCGGATTCCGGCCACTTGATGTCTCAGATCTAAGATTTGAGATCTCAGTGTTTGAGAGGTCGGTGAGCAGTTCGTAGTACTTCCACATCATCTCATCAGAGATGGACATGATCTTGCCAAACATCTCGCCGGGCGGCTCTTCGATGCTGATGTAATTGCCGAGCGATTTAGACATCTTTTGCACGCCGTCGAGGCCCTCAAGCAGCGGCGTGGTCATGATGACCTGCGGCTCCTGGCCAAATTCACGCTGCAGATTCCGGCCCATGAGCAGATTGAATTTCTGGTCGGTGCCGCCGAGCTCGATATCGGCGTCGAGTGCAACACTGTCGTAGCCCTGGACGAGCGGATAGAGCAATTCGTGAAGTGAGATAGGCTTTTCTTCTCGTATTCGCTTATCAAAATCGTCGCGTTCGAGGATCTGTTTGACGGTAGTCTTTGCACAGAGGCGGACAAAATCGGCGGCGGTGAATTTGTCCATCCACTCGCCGTTGAATCGAAGCTCGGTCTTCTCCGTGTCGAGCAGTTTCGACATTTGCTTGCGGTAGGTCTCGGCGTTGGCGTTGATATCTTCCCGGGACAGCGGCGGACGAGTAATATTCTTCCCCGACGGGTCGCCGATCATCCCCGTAAAATCGCCGATGAGAAAGATCACCGTATGACCGAGGTCTTGAAACGCCTTGAGTTTACGAATCACGACCGTGTGGCCTATGTGAATGTCCGGCGCCGTCGGATCGAGCCCAAGTTTGACACGCAGAGGTTTGCCCGTTCTTGCCGAACGCTCCAGCTTCTTACGCAGGTCATCTTCACGGATCAGATTGACCGTGCCCTTCTTCAGGAATTCGAGCTGTTCGTCGATGGTCATAAAAACTAGATTCTATGCGAATCGAGGATACGCTACAATCAGTCGCATGAGTGAGTTGAGCGAAATGCACCTTAGTTTTATAGGTTGCGGCGTGATGGGCGAGTCTATGATCGCGGGCCTGCTGCGAAAGGAACTCGTTGATAAGGCAAATATCAGCGCGAGCCATCCGCGTGACATCCGTCAAACGGAGCTCGGCGAGAAGTACGGTATCAAGCCGTTTGCCGACAATGCCGACGCGGCAAGGTTTGTCGCGGGCAAGGAGAATTCCGCGATAGTCATCTGCGTAAAACCGCAGCGTTTGGAGCGAGTCTTGAACGACCTGAAGGGCATTTTGCATCCTGAGCAGCTTGTGATCTCGATCGTCGCCGGGGCCACCATTAATCACCTTGCTGAGGAATTGGGAACGGCAAAGGTCGTCCGCGCTATGCCGAATACGCCGTCGCAGATTGGTGCGGGCATTACCGCGTGGACCTGCACAGTCGCCGTCGATGAGACGGAACGCGGCCATGTGCGCGAACTGCTATCGGCACTCGGCAAGGCACTTTTTGTCGAGACCGAAAACATGATCGACATGGCGACGTCGCTCTCAGCCACCGGCCCGACCTACATCTTCATGGTCATGGAAGCCCTCACCGACGCCGGCGTTCACCTCGGTTTCTCACGCGACATGGCCAAGGAACTCGTTCAGGAAACGATGCTCGGCTCGGTCAAATTTGCCATCGAATCGCACAAACACCCCGCCGAACTCCGCAACATGGTCACATCGCCCGGCGGCACCTCGGCCGAGGCCATCTACCAGATGGAAAAAGGAACGCTCCGCACGGTCCTCTCAAAAGCCGTGTACGCCGCATATAAGCGCGCTGTTGATTTGGGTAAGAAAGTCTCGTAGTTACTCAGGCCGACTCGTAAGAAAATGCTGCCGCAGGCTTGTCGAACTGATGAACTCATCATTGAAAATATAGATATCATCAAGCTTCCACGCTCCATGCTCGAATATGAACATGAATGTATGGAGATTTCGTACGCCAGGATAATGCAACAACGTCTGACATGGCGTCACGCGCTTTGCAGCTACTCATTCTTTTACGGCAACCTCGAGTGATTGCCGAATAAACTTCTGATAGGGTATTTTTTTTTGGAGAGCGACACGCTTAATTCTATCGAGAAGGCCCGCAGACATTCTCAGATTAACTACCTTTTCCTTACGCTCAAACTCGAACGACACGGCGGCAAGATTCTTCGCGGTCAAGTACCGGCTCAAATCAGTTTCGAGCAGCCGTTCGACATCATCGTCGCGCTTTAGTTTTGGTAAGTGCTTTTTCATGCTTCTCGACCTCTCGTTTATGCATAAAGCGAGCCGTAATGGGCCGAACCGGAAATCCAGTTTGTCCGGGCCGAAAGGTAAATCCGACGAAAACCCCTCTACCGTCGGTCGTTTTCCCAACGGCGATGAGGCGATCTTCGTGTTCGGAGTGTTGCCCATCAGCAAGAATGTGCAACGGCCGTGAGAACATCTCTTCTAGATCGGCGATCGCAACTCCGTGCTTTTCACACTTGTCAATATTTCCAGCGTCCCAGTCAAAACCCTCGACATTTTTGATCATACATTTCTGTAACGCATTTGTCTATACATTCGTATTACTTCAAATACTTCTCAAACCAATCCAGGTTGCTCTGCATGGCGGCGAGCTGCATTTTTGGCTCGTTTGGGCCGTGCGGCTGTCTTGGGAGGACGATCATTCGGGTTGGGACGCCTTGTTGTTTTAGGGCGTTGTAAAACTCGTAGCCCTGTGAGATCGGAACGCGGACGTCCGATTCGCCGTGTTGGATCATAGTCGGCGTCGTAACGCCTTTGATGTTGAACATCGCCGAGTGTTTCGCATAAACCTCAGGAATTTCCCAGGCCTGTCCGCCGAAGTAATCAGGTATGAATGCGGGGATATCTGCTGTCCCGTTAAAACTCATCAGGTTCGTCACCGGCGCACCAGCGGACGCGACTTTGAAGCGTTTTGTTTTCGTTACGATCGTCGTTGTCATATATCCGCCGTAGCTCCAACCCATCACGCCGAGTTTGTTTGCATCGGCGACACCCATGGCGATGACATGATCGACGCCCGTCATTAGGTCTTCGTAATCCATCCCGCCCCAGTCTTTAGTATTCGCCCGGCGGAATTCGGTGCCATACCCGCTCGAACCGCGCGGGTTTGGTCTGAGGATCGCATAACCTTTTGAGGCAAAAGTCGCTATCGGATAAACGCCGCGCCCACCTATGTAACTTTGATTGAAAACACCGGCGGGGCCGCCGTGGACATTTAGAATGAGCGGCACTTTGCTACCGGCAGTGTAATTCTGCGGATAGGTCAACAGCCCTTCGATCTCGCGGCCATCTTTGCTTTTCCATCTGACGATCTCGGTCTTGCCGACCGGCATTTTTGCGATCTCGGCGTTAGCGTTCGAGACACGGATCAGTCCGCCGTTGCTACCAAAAACCCCGGCGTAAACCTCCGGCGGAGCGCTGGTTGTTTGCTGGATCATTGCAAGAGCAAACGTCGAACCAACACGCGTTAAAGTGACGTTGCTGATTGATGCATTCTGATAGTCGAGTTGGGATATCTTAGCGGTTGCCACATCCACCTCGTAGAGGGCGGTGCCGGTACCTTTTGCCTCGAAAAATATTATCTTCGAACTGTCAGGTGTCCAGCCGATCACACTCGGCTGGCTGTCGTGCGAACCGGAGAAAACACGCGGCTCTCCGCCGCCCGCCGGATAGACGCGGATCGTATAAGACTGGGCCCAACGGCCTGAGTCGGAAGCGATACCCGAAATCCATTTACCATCCGGTGAATAATGGAGAGCCGATTCGGCCGAGTCTTTGACCGCAGCAAGAGGCGTAACGCGGCCGCTCGCGACATCTACCGTCGCGATGTCTGACGAAGGCCAATCGTTCGCTGAGGGCGTGCTGACGTGGTTAAAGACGATCGACTTGCCGTCCGGTGACCAGTTAAATCCCGTGACATGGCGGTTTTCGGCGGTCAGCTTTCGCGGATCGCGTTTGCCATTTGCATCTTTCCAGGCGGGCATGACGTAGAGCCGCGACATCTTGATGTTTTCGTCTATCCAGCGATAGTCGTTGCGGCCCTTATCGTTCTTGTCCTCGTCATCGGATTTGGGGTCGGTCATCGAGAACACAAACCATTTTCCGTCCGGTGACCAGTCAAAATCACCCACTCCGCTCTTAACATCTGTGATCATCTCTGCCTCACCACCGCCGACGCGGAGCAAGTAGAGGTTGCTCTTATTGTCCTTGCGCGTTGAGGTAAAGGCGATCCAGTTGCCGTCTGGCGACCATTTGGGGTTTACCGAAGACTTGTCGGCAAAGGTCAGTTGGACGTTCTCCTTTGTATTAAGATCGCCGAGCCAAATCTGCGATACGAATTCGCTCTTGTCAGCGGTCATTACAGCATTCGACACGCTGTAAACCACCCATTTCCCGTTAGGCGAGACGCGTGGCGTTGCGAGGGCCTTTGTCTTTACCTGCAATTCAGGTGTCCAGGTTTCCTGAGCGTAAACACCAACGGCAAGCACCGCCAACAATACAAAACTAACGACAGTCGATCTCATGATGAAGAAGCTCCTGATAACGA
>JAGOWF010000079.1 GCA_018060305.1 Pyrinomonadaceae bacterium | reverse complement strand
CCGCGATTTGTGCCGATGCGCATTTTTCCGGGCGTTCACTATTCGATGGGCGGGCTGTGGGTCGATTTTGAACAGCGGACAAATATTCCGGGGCTGTTTGCGGCAGGCGAATGCGATTATTCGATACATGGGGCGAATCGGCTAGGGGCCAACTCACTTGTTTCCTGTGTTTATGGTGGCTTCGTCGCGGCCCCATCGGCGATTGAGTATGCGAAGAACGTCGAACGCGGGACGACGGAAAGTAACGGCATTCGTGATTCGGAGCTAAAGCGGCAGCAAGAGGTAAACGACGCCATTATCAGAAGCGAAGGCGGCGAGAATCAGTACAAGCTGCACGACGAACTTGGCAAGGTAATGACCGAGAATGCAACCGTCGTACGCTATAACGACCGCCTGCAGGCAACGGACGATAAGATACGTGAACTACAGGAGCGATTCCAAAAGATATCGATCAATGACTCGAATCTGTGGGCGACGCAGGCTGTGCCGCACGCGCGGCAGCTAAAGAACATGCTGGAGCTCGCCCGCGTAATAGCGCTCGGGGCACTGAACCGCAACGAATCGCGCGGCGCACATTACAAGCCTGATTTTCCGGAACGGGATGATGAGAATTTCCTAAAGACGACGATCGCCGAGTATGCCGCCGAGGCGCCGGTTTTGAGCTATGAACCCGTCGATGTCTCGCTGATCGAGCCGCGAAAACGCGATTATTCCAAGGGTAAGAAATGACAGCCGTTCACCATCAGGAAAAGATACGTCTCGACAAGCCTCCCGCAAAGATCAAGTTCAAGATCCAACGGCGTGAGCGCGAGGGAGGGCCGGCGCGGTGGGAGACGTTTGAGATTCCGTATCGACGAAACTTGAATATTATTTCGGCGCTTATGGATATTCGCAAGAATCCGGTGACCGCGGACGGCAAGGAAACCACGCCGCCGGTCTGGGACATGTCGTGCCTTGAGCAGGTCTGCGGTATCTGCACGATGGTGATCGATGGCAGGGTGCGACAATCGTGTTCGGCGTTGATCGACGACTTGCTGCTTCAGTCGAAGAGCGACACGGTGACATTACAGCCGATGTCGAAGTTTCCAAATGTGCGAGACCTAAAGGTCGACCGGTCGAGAATGTTCGATCATCTCAAGCAGGTCGAGGCATGGATCGAATTGGACGGCACATATGATCTGGGTCCCGGCCCGCATATACCTAACGAGACGGCACAGGAACGTTATGTTTATTCACGATGCATGACGTGCGGCTGTTGTCTGGAAGCGTGTCCTCAATACAGTGGAGAGCAATACATCGGCCCACAGGCCATTGCTCAGGCAAGGCTCTTTAATATGCATCCCACGGGCCAGATCACCAAAATTGAGCGGCTAAATGGCCTGATGGGTGACGATGGGATAACGAACTGCGGCAATGCTCAGAACTGCATGCAGGTCTGTCCGATGAACATCCCGCTGCCCAAGGCGATATATGAGACCAACCGCGACATCACGGTTGATGCATTATTTGGCTGGCTGAAGAAGTAGCTCGCTATTTAACGGAAAAAGTGCGGGCGATCGAATCAGTCTGGCTTCGCAGGGATCGCATTGAGTCCTTCAAGCCTGTAAACCGGAGTACGTAAACCGCAGTATCGCCCGAGCGCACGAAATAGAACCGTCCGGCCATCGTGCGGCCTGATGCAACGTATTCGAAGTTGTAGATCGTCCCCTTAAGTTTCCCCGCGAAATTCTCTTCCTTGCCTGCAACGAACCCGAGTCGAAACATCAACTTTTGCTCTTCGTCACGGACCATATCTGTGAGCAGGCCATCCCTGGCGATCGAGTGTTTGCGAACCTCAAGGTGACCATTACGGCGGTCGCCAAATACGTATTCGACGCTTGCGTCGGTGGCTGACGGTTTGACGGTCATCTTCCACTTCTCATCCGGCAGCAGGAATGTGTAATCAGCCAGCTCATCGCTGAATGAATTATCCTGGCCGACCGCTGAGATGGCGGCTGCCATTAGGACGAATAACGGGAGTAAATATCGTGATCTGGCTGTCAGCATCGAATCGTTCCTTGTTGAATTCTAGCGTAAAGTTGGGCAGATATCGAGACATTTGATGAGGGATGCCTCCCGGTTGTTGCCCGGTATTGGGTCGGGACGCTTGCGGATTTCTTCGACAAATGCGGCCTGCGAGACATCTAAGCTTACAGATATCATCATTAGAGGCAATATTTTATGGACAAGCAGTATGGAACATTATGTAAACTTGCCGCCGCAGGTGTCCTGACAGCGTTGTTGGCGCCCATCGCCGTGATAAGAGCCGAAAAACGGGTCGAGAGGAAGCTAACCGAGGAGCAAAAGATCATTCACGTGCTCAATCGGTTGGGATTTGGCGCGCGGCCCGGCGATGTTGAAAAAGTGAAGGCCATCGGCCTGCTGAAATATATTGATCGGCAACTCGATCCAAATACGATCAACGATGATGCTTTGGCAGGCAGGGTCAGGAATCTTGAGGCATTTAGCCTGTCAACGTCTGAACTTTTCGCGAAATATCCGAATCCGGGCGCCCTCTTGCGGCAATTAGAAGGTGGCCGTGGGCAACAGGCGGCCCAGAACGCTGACGAGATCACGCAGGACGAGAGGCGTGATCGCCAGCGAAAACTTCGTGAGTATTACCAGAAATACGATCTTAGGCCGGCAAACACGCTCCTCCCTCAAATATCGACGAACCGTGTGCTTCGCGCTGCGTATTCGGAGAGGCAGCTTCAGGAAGTGATGGTTGATTTTTGGCAAAACCATTTTAACGTCTTCGCCGGCAAGGCCGCTGTCCGATGGTATATCCCGAGCTACGAGCGTGACGTGCTGCGAAAGAACGCGCTCGGGAATTTTAAGGACCTTGTAGTGGGCGTGGCACAGCATCCCGCGATGTTGTTCTATCTCGATAATTTTGAATCGAGAACGCCGAACGCTAAGGCCCGCGGCGAGGGCCGTGCGGCACAGAGGTCGCCGGAGTTCTTGAGGAACGGCGGACAATTGACACCGCAGATGCGCGAGCGCATCCGTCGACAGACCGGTGCAACTGACTCTGAGATCGAGGCGCGAATTCGACAGATGCGAACCGCTCCGCAAGCCGGACAGCAACGGCAGCGTCGCGGGATTAACGAGAATTATGCCCGCGAACTGATGGAACTCCACACACTCGGTGTCGAAGGCGGATATACACAAAACGACATCGTCGAGGTCGCCAAATGCTTTACCGGCTGGACGATTGCTGACCCTCGCGGTTACCGGCGTGCCGCCGCAGATGAGATCAATGGCACTGAGAACCGGCAGATCGCCCGTCTCCAGCGAATGGCCGGCGTGCCTGACGATATCGAAAGTGGCGAGTTCTATTTTAATCGAAGCTGGCACGAGGGCGGGGCAAAGACCGTGCTCGGCCAAAAGGTGGACGAGGGAGGCATTAACGACGGCCTGAAGGTCATCGACATCCTGGTCGCCAACCCTTCAACGGCGAAGTTCATCGCACGAAAGCTGGCCGTAAAGTTTGTGAGTGATAATCCGAGTGATGCTCTGGTCGGCCGCGTGGCTGAGGCATTCAGTAAATCGAGAGGCGATATCAAGGCGACGCTCAGGGCACTCTTCAGCGACAGGGAGTTTTTTGCTCCTGAAAACTATAGAGCCAAGATCAAATCACCGTTCGAGCTTGCGGTAAGTTCGATCCGTGCCCTTGGTGCCGAGACCCTCGGCGGGCCCGCGATGATGGGCATGCTAACAAAGCTCGGCGAGGTGCCATACGGCTATCAGGCCCCTACCGGATATCCGGATTCGGCCGAGGATTGGGTCAATACAGGTGCATTGCTTGAGCGATTGAATTTCGCCGTTGCGATCGCAAGCAACCGAATTTCCGGAACGCGCGTCGATCTCAAGGGCTATGACCCGAAGGACAAGCATCGGATGCTTGAGTTGGCGATCGAACAACTGCTCGACGGCGACATTACGGAAACGACGCGAGCGACTCTGCTCAAGCAGATCGAGCAGCCATTGCCAGAAGTAAAAGCTCCGGCCGAGGTGGACGACGATTTGACCGTTGACAACATGCGCGGCGGCCAACAGGGCGGGCGAAATCGACAAGTCCGGTTGCTCGACCCGAGCGGGAACCCCGAAGTATTTAAGGTAGTGAGCCTGGTGCTCGGCACGCCCGAATTTCAGCGACAGTAAATGATGAAAAATCGTCAGAAAGCCGTGTTTTTATTGCTCTCTGCGTTGCTGCTCGTTCGCGGTGCCGCCGGGCAACCGGTGGTGACTGAGGCCGAGAGGTTTCGCCTCGCTGCGGAATATTCACGCGAAAACCGCGGTGTATCGATGCTCGTGATGAAAGGCGACAAGGTCGTCTTTGAGGATGCCGCACTCGATTTTGTAAAAGGCATGCCGTGGATGCTTGCGAGTGGAACGAAATCGTTCGTCGGCGTGATGTGTGCGGCCGCGATCGACGACAAGCTGATCACCGGCTATGACGAGAAGGTTGCCGATACGATCACTGAATGGAAAGGTGACCCGCGTAGATCTAAAGTAACGATCCGGCAACTTCTATCACTAACAAGCGGTGTTGACGTAGGACAGATCGCAATCGTTCCTACATTCTCCGAGTCCATCGGATCACCGGCGAAGTATGATCCGGGCACGCACTTTGAATACGGGCCCGTGCCGTTCCAGATCTTTGGCGAGGTGATGACGCGCAAACTGAAGTCAAAGGATGAAACTGTCAAGAAATACCTCAAGCGCCGCATCCTCGACCCTATAGGCTTGAATATCTCGTACTGGAGAGCGTTCGACGACCAACCGCTGCTGCCGCAGGGCCTGATGTTGCGGGCGGGTGAATGGGCAAAGTTTGGCCTGCTGCTTAAGAACCACGGCAAATGGAACGGTAAACAGATCGTCAGTGCAAAACTGCTCGATGAGCTTGTGATAGGGTCCAAAGTAAATCCCGCTTACGGTATGACCTTTTGGCTGAACGCCGACGGGATCGGCCCGTCTGGCGGATCTCGCCCTGGCATCTCGGGTGACATCGGCACTAAGAAAATAAGCGAGACTCTCGACGTCTATATGGCCGCCGGGGCCGGCAACCAACGGCTTTACATCATTCCGTCGCGCGACTTGGTCGTTGTCAGATTCGGGGTCTTTGGTGGGTTTGATGACCGCGAATTTATTTCAAGACTGCTGACCGGGCAATGATCTGCGCGGGCGGCCGATCGCGAATATCTTGATCAGTGCCAGTCCGGCTGCAAATCCACCGATATGTGCCGCATAGGCGACTCCGCCCGTGCCCGCGGGTGTAAGATAGCCGACGACCAGTTGATACACGATCCAGACGCCGAGAGCCACGTAGGCCGGAATCGTAGTGAGGAAATTAAAGACGATCGCCCGAACCTCGTTTCGCGGAAACAGCAACAGATAGCCGCCGAGGACACCTGAGATCGCTCCGGATGCACCGAGCATCGGTATGATCGAGCCTGTGTCCATGACGATCTGCGCGAGAGCTGCCGCGAAACCGCAAAGCAGGTAAAACAGCAGATAGCGGATGTGCCCCAACAGGTCCTCAAGATTGTCGCCAAAAACGAACAGAAACATCATGTTCCCAAAGATATGCATGATGTCGCCATGCATAAACATCGAGCTAAGGAAATTAAAATAGACCGGCAGAGGCGTCGGATAGTGTGTTATTTGAGCAATGTTGCCTAAGGAGTCACGAATGATCTGGACACCTGTCAGGTCGGTGCCAGTCGTGATCTCTTTCGGGACAAGCGAAAACGCATATGAGAAGGCGTCGTTGCTCCCTAGCTGCTGCAAGACGAGAAACACCAGTACGTTGACGGCAATTATTGCCCAGTTAACGATGGGCGTGATGCTCCGGCTGGAATTGTCGTCACCAATCGGAAACATATATTAGCCTATCCCTGCACTCTCAGACGGACGAAGCAACTCGTAACCCTCGCTTCGGGCGACAAATGTTGCCGCCGTGATGTCGCCTACTACGTTTAGTGTCGTGCGGCACATATCGAGGATCCTGTCCACACCGAGGATAATGGCGATCAAGGCCGGGTCGATCCCGATCATTGCCAAAATGCCTATAATGAATGGGATCGAACCTGATGGGACGCCGGCCGTTCCAATTCCACCGAGAATTGCCATATAAACGACCATCAATTGCACGCTGAGCGTCAGCGGCACGCCGGCTAGCTGCGCGATGAAGAGAACCGTAACTCCCTCATAGAGGGCGGTGCCGTTCTGGTTTGCAGTCGCTCCGACCGTTAGGACAAAACTGTTTATCTCCTTTGGGACACCGAGATTTTCATTTGATACTCGCAGCGCGGTCGGCAGTGTTGCGTTCGAGGAAGACGTCGAAAACGCAGTAACTATAACGGTCCGGACTCGTTTGAAGAATTCTATGGGGCTGATCCGCGACAGGAACCAAACGGAGAGCGAATAGACGCCAAAAAAGTGCAGGCCGAGGCCAAGCAGGACGGTCGCCACGAACCATCCAAGCGATCGAAGTAGCTCAAGCCCGAATACGGCGATGTTGCTGAAGATCAAGCACGCTACCGCATACGGGGCGAACTTCATGATGATGTCGATGATCTTTGACGTGATCGCAAAGACCGATTCCATCACGCTAACGAATGGCGACGAAACCGGTGCGGGAAGCAGTGTGATCGCGATGCCGATCATCAAGGCGAAGAACATGATGTGCAGCATGTTCGGATTTTCACCCGCGATCGAATTAAATACACTCTTGGGCACGATCGTCTTTACTGCCTGCATCAGCGGCGAATCATTTTTTGAGGCGTCGTCGGCTTTCTTTTGTGCCTCGGTGCGCGATGCGGCATCGCTCGAGTATTTTTGTTCAAGTTGAGCTTTCACCTCGGGATCGAGGCGTTCGCCGGGCCTGATCGTGTTGGCGAGAGTAAGCCCGATAACCACCGAGATCGCCGAAATGATAAGGCAGTAGGCGAACGATTTGAGCCCGATGCGTCCGAGCTTTCGTATATCGCCGATGCCGGCCACGCCGACTACGAGCGAAGAGAACACTAGCGGCACGACGATCATCAGGAGAAGGTTCAGGAATAGGGTGCCGATCGGCTGTGTAATGTTCGCGATAGTCCATGTTACGTTTGCGTGGGAACCACCCCAGATCTGATTTGCTGCGACTCCGGCTACGACACCGACCAACAGGCCGATCAATATCTTGGTGTGAAGTGCGAAGCCGCGCGGTTTGTCTGGCGTCTTATCGTCGAGGTCGGTGCCCATATCGCGTTCGTAGGCGTCGCCCGACAGCTTTTCTGTTTCCTGTTCGCTCATGCTGATTGCTCCCGTTGGTCGGAATGTTAGATTTGTGCGAGTTTAGCAGAACTCCCGACGATTTGATAAATTTGCTTTCGATTCGCAACTTATTACAAGCTTATGAAAGCTCAAACACTCGCTTTGCTGGTCTGTTCGATTCTAGTTTGCCTCTGCGCGAATTTTGCCGGCGCACAGACAAAAACGATCGTCTTGATCCGCCACGCTGAAAAAGATACGACGATCACGGACGACCCCGATCCCGACCTTTCACAAGCGGGACGTGAGCGAGCGGTGCGGCTTGAGGCGGCCGTCCGACGATTTAGGCCGTATGTGTTCTACGCGACGGCGACGGCGAGGGCCCGGCGAACGATCGAACCGATCGCCGCTCGTCGGAATAAAGGGATACAGACCTACGACGCCACCCAACATTCCGAACTTGTCGAGAAGATCGTCGCCAGCAAACGCCGTCACTTCCTTGTCGCGGGGCACAGCAATACAATACCCTTCCTTGCTAACCTATTGGCAAACAAAGAGATATTTCGTCAGTTGCCCGACGCTGAGTACGGTGTGATCTACGTCGTGAAGTTAAAGAAAGGCGTGTTCCAAAAACTCGAGATCCTTGCGTACTAGGTGGTTATTTCTTCGGGGGAGTCTTCGCAAAATAGCCTTGACGATGCGTAAGTTTGACTTTTTCTTTCAGTAACTGGGGGTTTGCGATCTGGACCTGAATCCGCCGATACGAACCGTCACGCTGCTGATCTGACGGTTCGTACGCAAGTAGGTATTGCGACCGCATTTCATCCTGGATCTGCCGAAAGGCGTCTCTGAGTTCGCGCTCGTCACGGGGAAAGTAGGCACGGCCACCTGTTCGCTCTGAGACCTTTCGCAGAGTGCCTTTATCTACGCCGCTATAGAAATCATCGCCGATGCCGATCGAATAGATAGCCGCTTCAGCACGAAGGGCCGCCTGCACGGCATCATCGAGTTTCTTCTTTCCATAGGTGTTGACGCCATCAGAGAGTAGGATGATGGCACGCCGAGTTCGTTCCGGTGCAGGGCCGAGTATTTCATCCGACGTTACCCAGATCGCGTCCCAGATCGCTGTTGAACCTTGCGCCAATTGATTGTCGCCTGATATCGGCGGCGTGCCGCCCGCCAGGACCCCGCCGCCGATATATCCGGACGGTGGAACGAATCGGACGCCGTCTATCGACCTACGAAGACGCACGAGATTATTTGTCATCCCCTGCTCGAGCGTTGCCTCCCCGGTGAATGAGATCACACAGACCTCATCCTTCGACGGGCGGATCACGGTCTCAAGAAATGAGGTCGCGGCGGCCTTTTCCTCAGGAAGTGTGCGCTCCTGTGATGCGCTCACGTCGATCAGGATAGCGAGGCTCAGCGGCAGATCGACTTGTCGCGAGAATGTCGTGATCTCCTGCAGTTGGTCATTTTCAAGCAACCTGACGTCTTCCTGCCGAAGCGTCGTCAGCAACCTGCGGTTATTGTCCTGGGCCGTGAAAAGAACATTCACAACCTCGGCGTCGATCTTTATGACCTCGCCATCATCGATCGGCGGCGTTGGCGAAGGCGATCCTGCCCGCTCGACGGGTGGATTCGGAGGCGATTGCTGGGCATCAGCGACAGGCAAAAGGCCTATTGCCGCGATTGCCGCGAGTAAACCAACAAATGCCGCTTGCATCAAAAAACGCATGATGAAAAACCTACTTTAGACCGTCGCGGATAGCCCTGTAACTCGCCTTGGTCCTTAACTTATATCTGCCGGCTTTATCTTTGTCGGCAAGGCGAACCTCAATTTTTCTCGTGCGCCCGTCATAACTCTGGTCGGCCGGTCGGTATGTGATCAGGTACTGTGTCCGAAGTTCGTCAGAGATCTTTTTGAATGCCTTTTCGAGGGCGAGCATGTCACCGGTAAAAAAGGCTTCTCCGCCCGTCTGCTCGCAGAGTTCCGTGAGCGTTCGGTCCCCACGATCTTTTACCGTACCGGCATCAACACCGGGAACGGTGCCAAGAAAGCCTGCCTTGGTCGAGATGCCAAAGATCGTCGTTTCAGTCCGTTGGGCAAGGTCGATCGCATCTTTTAGGTCGGCACGGCTAAACGTATCGTCTCCATCTGTGATCAATACTATGACGCGTCGGCCCGGAACATTCCGAAGCTTTTCATCGGTAAATTGCCATACGGCATCGTAAAGAGCTGTCTGTGAGCCGGTTTTCTTGACCTTGTCGACGGCACGCTGGAGCAGGTCGAGCTTATCGGTAAAGTCCTGCACGAGGTTGATCTCGTGGTCGAAGGTCATGAACGCCGCCTTATCCTTGCGGAGCCTGACGACTGAGTACAGGAAGTTTGCCGCGGCCTCTTTTGAGAATCCGAGCTTGGCGGCAGTCGATGGTGAAGTATCCATCAGGACGCCGACATAGACAGGCGGATTGGTCTTTTCGTCAGAGAAGAATGTGACCTCCTGCGGCTGGCCGTCCTCAAAAACAAGGAAATCGCCGCGGCCGAGGCCGGTGATCAGTTGCTTCTTGTCCGTCACGGTCACAGGTAGGCGAACCTCAAAGACCTTGGTCGGGCCCGTGTCATCGCCCGGCGGCGTCGGCGACGGCTGCTGGGCTGACGCAACTGCTGTGATGCAGAGCAAAAGGGCAAATAAACCTATGAAACGCTTCATACTAGCCGAGAACTGAGAGGCAGAAATTCGATGCCGTCGGGGCGGCGTCTGTTGCCAACTGCAAACACAGAAGTATAGCAAAAACAAGCACTTGCCTCACGGCGGGCTTTGCTGTGAGAATATAGCTCGACCGATGGACACCAACATATTCAGAGAATACGACATACGCGGCATCGTCGGAACGCATTTGACCGACGAAGCGGTCGCGGTGCTGGGCCGGGCGATCGGCACATTCTTTAGGCAAAATGGTGCCAAGCGCATCGCCATCGGCTACGACGCGCGTGAGAGCAGTCCACGATTTTGCGAATTGCTCACGACCGGTTTTAACGCGGTCGGCTGCGACGTGGTGCTGATCGGCATGGTCCCGACGCCGGTGCTGTATCACACGGTGTTTACACGCGATGTTGACGGCGGCGTGATGATCACCGGCTCGCACAATCCGCCTGACCACAACGGCTTTAAGATCTGCCTCGGCAAAGCCGCCCTCTTTGGTTCGCAAATACAGCAGATAAAGGACATAGCCTTCAGCGGCGCGTTCATGTCAGGCGAGGGCACGACTGAATCCATCGAAGTCCTCGACGAATACTGCCGCGACATAGTCTCTCGAATAACGCTTGGCGACCGGAAGATAAAGGCCGTTGTCGATGC
>JAGOWF010000078.1 GCA_018060305.1 Pyrinomonadaceae bacterium | reverse complement strand
GCAAAATACACGTCGAGCATGCCGCCCTCGCCGTATTTGATGTCGATCTCTTTGCCGCGACGAGCGCGTGAGCGTTGTTTTTCGAGCGCAAGACGGACGCGGCGCGTTTCGGCCGCGAGTTCGGCTCGGTCGATCGACAGAGCTCGCTCGTGAATGATCTGTCTGGCATCCTGCTCGACCATCTCACCCAACGACATGTCGCCGCCGGCGGCACGCAGCTTGACGAAAGCCAGCATCTCCCAAACGGCGGCCGTATTCTGCATATAGTCGAGAAATCCTGACGCAGGCATCGCCGTCAGGCCCTTTGAACCATACGGCCTCAGCCGTAGGTCAACGCGATACAAACTGCCGTCGCGGGTCATTGACGAGAGTGTCGTGACAAGTAGTTCCGCCGCGCGGGCGTAGAATTCCGCCGCCGTGAGGCTCGCAACCGGCGACTCGATCTTGTCGTCATAGACCAACACCATATCGAGGTCCGAATCGTAATCGAGGCCCCGTCCGCCGAGTTTCCCGAGGCCGAGGACAGCAAGGTGCAGCACGTCGATATCCGCAGCGAATTTCCGCGACAATTCCGCCCGCACGACCACTAACGCCGCCGCGATACTCGCCTCGCCAAGCAGCGTCTGCAGGCGCTTTGCCTCGAACATATCTGCCTGCCCATATACGTCACGGACTACGATATTCAACAGCAGCCGCGACCACGCCTTTCGCAACGCGCTCAAGCGTTCGCGAAACCCACGCGCCTCGGTCACCGCCGTCATCAGCATCTCAGAATAGTCGGGCTGGCCTTCATCCAAACGAGCAAGTTCATCCACAAGCTGCGGATTAGCCGCGATCATCGCCGCAAATCGCGGGCTTACAGCTATCAAACGATCCAAAACTGACGAAGTCCCGCCCGCATCGTCGATCTCGATGCCGGCCTTGCCGAGCGAAGCCATGACGTGCGCCCGCGTGCGGTCGGGCGCTCTCGATATGTCCACGTCTGACTCGGCAGGCTCGCCACGGGCGGCTTCGCCAAATACGCGCGTAAATATACGCGCGACGTTATCTGTGTGCCGCACAAGGTCACTCTCAAACTCGCCGCCCGCCATCTCGATCCGGCGAGCGAGCAACGCCCGCTTGCCCGAGTCGTCGGGCACAGTGTGTGTCTGCAGCCCATTCTCCATCTGCAAAACGTGCTCGGTTCGTCTCAGAAACTCATACGCCGACGACAATTGCGTCAGTTCGCCCTCGCTCAGATGCCCTCGGTCGGCAAGCCGTGCGAGGCTTATCAGCGTGTGTCCTTCACGCAGCCAACGGTCTCGCCCGCCATACGCGAGCTGCAACGCCTGTGCGATAAATTCGATCTCACGAATAGCGCCGCGGCCGAGCTTGACGTTAAATCCGCCGCCGCGAGCGTGCAGATCGATCTTGTCCTTCGACGCCCGCGCGTTCGCCAACGCAGCCTCGACCGTCTCGTCCTTAACAAACACCAGCGGCTCGATCTCGGCATAAAATCGCTTAAACAACGCGGCGTCGCCCGCCGAGCACCTCGAACGCACCATCACCTGCCGCTCCCACGCGCGGGCCTCCGTCCGGTAATAACGCACCGTGTCTGGCAGCGACACGGCAAGCGGCCCGAGCGTGCCGTGCGGCCGCAGCCGGACGTCAACACGATACGCCGTCCCTTCGCCCGAATGCCCGCCGATCAGCTTGATCGTGTGCTCGGCGAGCTTGACGAAATACTCGCGATTCGTCACCGCATCGCGTCGGCCGCCGGTCGAGATCCCCTCGTCGGAATATAGGAAGACGAGGTCGATATCGGACGAGTAATTCAACTCGCGCGAACCGAGCTTGCCGAGAGCGATCACGCAAAACGCCGCATCGCTCCCGGCGTCGCCAAACCGCTCGACGACCTCACGTCGGGCCATCTCAAGAGCGAACTCCAGCGTGGCGTCGGCGAGATTCGATATCTCTGCGGTGATCTCAGCGATCGTCGCCAGCCGCCGAATGTCGCGCAGATATATCCGCAGCAATTCTCGCCGCCGAAACCGCGTAAATATCACCTGCGGATCGAGCGTCGGGCTTGCCTGGGCAAACCGCCTTAGGGACGCAATAAGCACGTCCTTGCCCCGATCTTTTACAGAACGCCGCTTCTCATCGAGCCACCAGAGGTATTCAGGCGTTTGCAGCAGCGTGGTCGCGAGCAGCGGGCTAAAGGCCGCCAGCGTCGCGGCATCCGACAGCAAAGCCGCGTTCGCGACCAGCCGCGAATGGTGCTCGGGATGCTTTGCCGCGAGGTCCTCGACAAATCGTCGCGCCGCCCCGCTGTCGGGCAGTTCGGCGATCAGTTTTTCGGTTTCGGAGACCACGCGTTAGAATCTACACCCGTGCCGACAAGCGAACAAATCACGCGGCTGACTTTCGAGGTCGAGCCCGAATGTCACAAGCAAAAGCTCGGTGCATACCTTAACGACCACCTGCCGCAGCTCAGCAAAATGTATATCCGCGAGCTTGTCCGCGAAGGCCACATCGAGGTAAACGGCGCCCACGAGAACAGCGGCTATCGCGCCCGCCCGCGCGATTTTATCGAGGTCACCTACGACCCAACACGCGGCACTTCAATGCGTCCCGAACAGATCCCGCTCGACATCGTCTTCGAAGACGCCCACCTGATCGTAGTCAACAAACCCGCCGGCATGCTCGTCCACCCCTCGCACCGCGAAAAGACCGGAACGCTGCTGAATGCTCTCACATACCACCTGAACCACTCGCCTCTTGGGGCTATGCCCCTCGATGTGCGGAAAAGCTCTGCTTTTCCGGCCGACCTCACTCAGGAATGCGGCTACGCCGCCGCTCCGAGGCATAGCCTCAAAAGCGTTGGGGAAGCCGACGGAGAAGCAGAGCTTCTCCGCACATCGAGCGGCGAAGCCGCAAAGATGATCCGGCCGGGATTAGTTCACAGATTGGATAAGAATACGTCGGGATTAATAGTGGTCGCTAAGACCCCGGCAGCCCATAGGAATCTCTCCAGGGCATTCATGCGCAAACAGGTCAAAAAACTCTACATCGCCCTCGTCGAGGGGATTATTGTGCAAAACGAAGGCACCATCACGGCCCCGATCGGCCGCCACGCCGACCAAAAGCAATGGAGCGTCCACGCCCAAGGCAAACCCTCCGAATCCCGCTACCGCGTCCTCGAACGCCGCACCGACACGACCCTTGTCGAACTCGAACCCATAACCGGTCGCACCAACCAACTCCGCATCCACTGCCAACTCATCGGCCACCCAATCCTCGGCGACCAACAACGCTCCACCCGCGAATTCCCCCGCCTCTGCCTCCACGCCCAACACCTCGCGTTCCCTCACCCCGCAAACAACGAGCCGCTCCAATTCCAAACCCCAACTCCGCCGGAATTCTCTTAAC
This sequence comes from Pyrinomonadaceae bacterium, assembly GCA_018060305.1. GTDB lineage: Bacteria > Acidobacteriota > Blastocatellia > Pyrinomonadales > Pyrinomonadaceae > OLB17. Next base: position 7,276 of record JAGOWF010000078.1, on the reverse strand, counting down.
TCGTCACCTGTCACTTGTCACTTGTCACCGGAAGAACCAGCATCGGATCATCGCCGATCATCACGACCTGCGTTCGCGGGAACCTTAACGTCTCGTCGATCACCAGCCCAAACTGCTTCAATAATCGCCCGGCCCGCACCACACGCATCCGCCGGTCGCGCCCATACCCGCGTGTCGGGAAAAAGTTCCTGTCCACCGCACGCGGGAATTTCACACCGATCACATGCTCCCTCGGGTTATACAACAGCGTCACATTATAAGGCCGCCGTATCGCCGACCAAGCCTCATCATTCATCGCGATCTCGCCCCGCCGGTTGATCGAAACATACCTCCCCCGCCGCTGCCTCCGCTCCCCCAACCGCCTCTCAACAATCAACCACTCCGGCTCTTCCCATCTCATACAATGATTCCCAATTTCCGTCTTCAACCCAAGCAAAGCGACATCGTCCGCCACTTCGTTTCGCCCAGAGCTCGCCGATCTGTTTCTTTTCACGGCTTTCGCGCCCTTCGGCAATGTGAGCCCCCTTGTATTCGACGGCGACCGTCACGCCGTCGTAGAGGCGAACGATAAAATCCGGATAGAATTTGTCCGATGCCGTTTGCAGCCAAAATGACCCTCGCTTTCGTTCGACGTTTCTGACCCACCATTGGACATTTGGAAGGTGGTTCGCGATCTCTTGTGCACATTCAAATTCTTCGCCGGTGCTTTTCAGATTCCCGATCACGGGAAAGAAATGCCGCTTTAGCTTGAATACGCCCGAATACGGAAAATCATATGCGTAACGGCCTTGCTCAAAGGCGATATTGAATTCATCACGCACATCGAATCGCGATTCGTCGCCAAACAGGCCGTCAAAGACTCGCTGTTTCGCCTGCACGAGACCGTCCATCAGTTTTCGCTCAATCGCGCCGCGAAGCCTGAACTTCCTATACGCCAACTCTTCTACCGATAAATCTCGTTTCTCGACGAGATAATTGATCGACTCGTTTATCCACGCAACCTTCTGGTCGCGGTCGGCGTGGAGAAATGGAATATTGCGGTCAAGCCAATGGACCAGTTCCGTGTTGCTCCAGCCCTTTTCCGCGTCAAACAATGCGAGTTGGCTGTCGAGCCTATCATAGACGTCGCACTGTATCTTTTCGAGCTGCGAGATGTTCAGGCTTGCCCGGCGCATTGCTTCGACATCTTTTCCAAAATCTTTATCCGAGAGCTTTGCGTCAAAATCGGTTATCTCCCAATCGGCATCGAGCAGCGGCGTTTCGTCAAATAATTCAAACTGTTCAAACTGTCGATAGCTAAGCAGCGGAACCTTTGCCTTCTCGCCATTTTCGGCCGGCGTTTTCTCCGAAACGGCCGTTGCGGTCAAGGCCGTGTCCATTCTTTCTCTAACTACTTTTGAGGCTTCGGGCGACGTGAATGTCGCGGCGATCTTCTTGATCTCATTTGCATCTACGCCGTCCTTGACGGTCAAAGTGCCGGATTCGGGTGAGATCTCGATGCGGTCACGCAAAGCTTTCGGCAAAGTTTGAATTGCGTCGTTGTCGGGCAAAACGACACGGTCATTTGCTTCGGGCAGAGGGATCGTCAAATCTTGCTGCATCGGGAACAATGCAAGATTTTCGTCCGCCACGTCCGGCGTGTAGATCATGTCTTTCGCCGCAAGGCGCTCAAAGCCGCTTTGGACAAGGCCGTCGCGAAGATTATTTACCGTCTCGGCCAGTTGATCGGAGACGACATAAGCATAACTTCGATTCAGCCCCTCACGTTGTTTTCGAGTAACGTGCGGCATACGCAGAATGCGGCCAAGGATCTGTTCGACGGCGGTTGTCGATGTTGTGCTTCGGAACGAAAACAGCACGTAAGCAAACGGGCAATCCCAGCCTTCGCGAAGCTTATCGACCGTTATGACAAATTGCGGAAAATCGGGATCGCCGAGGCGTTTGCCTTCGAGTTCTTTTGTGCCCAGATATTCGATGGCTATCTTTTCCGCGGGAATCTTGAAATCGTTTACGAGAATTTCCTTAACGACTGGCGGAGTGAATCTTTCGTGTCCGGCCTGAGCGCTCTCGCCCTGAATGAGCATTACCACGGGATCGATGCGTTCGCCGGTGAGTTTCTGTTCTTCCACGGCTTCCGTTTCGAGCGAACGAACACGGTTTATCGCTTCGGACAATGCGACCTTATATTCGGGGCTGATGGCGAGTTCGAGCGGGAGTTTTATCATGTCCTCATTTTGGAGGACGGATGCCGAAATGCTCCGAAGGACGTTAGACGGATTGACGGCGCGGTCGGGTGTTGCCGTGAGTTCGAGAATGCAGGACGGATTGAGTTTCAGGAGCGTATCGACGGCGAGCGGCGTTCCTGCGTTGTGGGCCTCATCGACGATCACGAATGGCCGCCGCAGCTTGATAGCATCAACCAACGAACCATTGCCGCGAAGTTCTGCAGAAACTCCCTCGAAATGCGACATCAACGAACCGCTTTGTTCATATACTTTCAAGCCTGTTGGGTCGTCTCGCTTAAAACTCTGCATTGTCGAGACAATGATCGTGTTCGCCGTGTTCAGGGTCGAAGGTTGTAGAGAAAGCGCTTCTTTGATGCCAAGCACATTGACCGCGCCAAAGAGGTCACGCATCGCCTGATGAAGAATTTCGCCGGGTGTCTTTAGAACGTAAAGCGTCTGTTCGCGTATCGCATCTGACGGCACGAGCCATAAAACAAGCGATTGGTTTGCCGCCAGAAAATTATCGTTGACCGTCTTTATCGCATGTCCGGCGATCAAGGTTTTGCCGCCGCCGGTCGGCACACGCAGACAAACATAAGGAATAGCCTCACCGCGATGCCATCGATCACACTCGGAAATCCAGCACCGGACGTTTGGAGTTCATTCAGAAACACTTTTTCGCGCGGACGTCCTGTTGGCTTCTTCGGAAAAAGAATTCGCCCTTCGGACATCTTTGACGCCATAGTTTCCTGACTATATCGCCAACCCGTGTTGGTTGGACATGGATAACCAAGACCTGTTTCTGAATCAACAAGTGGATAATGAAGATTGGGACGATCTTTTGCATTCGCAAGCCCCAATATACTTCGGCTCATCCAAGGACCGCGTTCATCCTTATCTGGATTTGTATATTTTCCTTCGTCTCGTGATTTTCCTTTTAGCCGACAACCACCTGGTTTCTTCGAATAGAAATAAATGTATTCATGGTCAGTTGAAACACCTGAAAGTGCTCGGCTATCAAGATATTGTCTTGCTTTCCAAACAAATTGAGCGACAAAATTGGAACTGCCAAAAATCTCATCCATTAACAATCGAAGATTTCCGACCTCATTATCATCAATCGAAACAAAGATCGATCCATCCTCACGCAGAAACTGTTTTAGCAGGAGCAGACGCGGGTACATCATGCAGAGCCAGCGGTCGTGGCGGTCGAGGGTTTCGCCTTCGCGGCCGACGACCTCGCCGAGCCATTTTAGTATCTCGGGGCTTTTTACATTGTCGTTATACGCCCAGCCTTCGTTGCCGGTGTTGTACGGCGGGTCGATATAGATGCACTTCACCTGCCCCGCATATCGCGGCAGCAAAGCCTTGAGCGCATGCAGATTGTCGCCCTCGACGATCAGATTCGGAGCGCGGACACTCTTGTCCGCATCTGTTGCAGAAGCCCGCACGTCAGTAAGGGCGTAACTCCCAACGTCGGACCGCGCCGCTTCTTCATTCCGCGATCCGCGATCCGCATTCAGCAATAGGCTTAGCTCCGCCACCGGCTCGATCAGCCGAAAGGGAACGTCTTTGTGGTGCTTCACAACGGCCTCTTTGCCGATCCAGGTCAGATTGGGCATATAGAATGGATTGGGACGCCGTAATTATACATCGACTTTACGCCTTCACCGAAGGCTTGCCTATCGGGACGGCGGTGGTTATGTCGAGGAGGAGTTTGCCGGTCGAGGTTACGCGGACGTTGGTGAAGAGCATTGTTCGCTCGGGCGACAGGTCCCAGAAGTTGCAAAACGGCGCGATGTTGATCTGACGGTAGCGGCGTTTTTTCCAATCGACCGGAGTGTAAACCTGAAACGCATTGTCGGCGTGCGGGTCGCGGCGGCTTAGGGCAATGGTGGCGGTCTCGGGGTCGAAATGGAGTTCGACGGCCTCAGGACTGCCAAAGATCTCGTACGCCTTTTCGTTCATACGCACTCGCCCCCGCGAGTCAAGCGTCACCCGCGGCCTCCCATCATGCTTGTTCCGGTTAGGCGACCCCTGAAATGTCTGCCAGCGGCGGTTGTCGTCGTTTGTGTTCATTGGATGTTAGGTGTTAGGTGTTAGGTTTTAGGTTTTAGGTGTTAGGTTTTAGGTTTTTGCATTTGATCCACTTGTATCACAGATGCAATCTCTTGTCAAGTGCTTTCTTTAGGTCTGTCGCATTGCCGTTGGCTTTAGCCAACGGTAGTGAGAATACATATATCGGGCTTTAGCCCAAATCGCCGCCGGACAGTTTGGCTAAAGCCAGGCAAAAAAGGGAGCCCGATCCGTTCGCTAAAGCGAACGGCAATTCACCGAGCGATAATTCATCCGTCATCCCTTTCGCGGATGGACTGATCGGATGAACGGAACGGACGGACTGAAAGGCCGTGCGTCACAAAAACGGTCCGTTTTGCATGCGCGTGGGTCATACGAAATCGCGAATGGTCATACTGGAGAAGCGGTGTTAGGGGTTAGGTGCTAGGTCTTAGGTCGTTTATCCTTTATCTCGAACCTATCACCTATCACCTAACACCTTCCCAACCTGTGATAAGCTATACGAATAACCGCAGAAACTGTCGCTAATTACTCGTTTTATATCTTCTTTAGCGATGGTTTTATAGAATTCGAGACTGGAGAGATTTTGTCATGACAGAGATATCGATACCTTCAAATATTACAAACGAAGAACTTATCAAATTCGTCCGCGACGCGGTCGAGTTGTGTAAACCGTCGAACGTCGCCTGGTGCGACGGCTCGCAGGCCGAGTACGACCGCATATGTCAGGAGATGGTTGATTCCGGGACGTTTATCAAGCTAAACCCCGCGAAACGGCCGAATAGCTTTTTGGCTCGGTCGCACCCGTCGGACGTTGCCCGTGTCGAGGATCGCACTTACATCTGCTCCCGGGCCAAGGGCGACGCCGGCCCGACCAACAATTGGATGGCCCCCGTCGAGATGAAGGCCATTCTAAAAATGAAATTCGATGGCTGTATGTCAGGCCGCACGATGTATGTCGTGCCGTTCTGTATGGGCCCGATCGGCTCGCCGATATCGCAGTTCGGCGTTCAGTTGACCGATTCGGCCTACGCCGCCGTCAATATGAAGGTCATGACCCGCATGGGCACCGAGGCGCTCGAGGCGTTGGGCGACGGTGAATTCACCAAGTGTTTGCACTCTGTCGGGATGCCCCTCGCTGAGGGCCAGGCCGACGTCGCGTGGCCGTGCTCGCCGGATCCGAAAGATAAGTATATTGTTCATTTTCCTGAGGAAAATTCGATAGTTTCTTACGGTTCAGGCTATGGCGGCAACGCTCTGCTGGGCAAGAAATGCCTCGCCTTGCGTATCGCTTCAACGCTCGGCCGCGCTCAGGGCTGGCTCGCCGAACACATGCTCATCGTCGGCGTCGAATCGCCCGACGGTCAAAAAGATTACGTCTGCGCGGCGTTTCCGTCAGCCTGCGGCAAGACGAATTTCGCGATGCTCATCCCGCCAAAGGCCTTTCAGGAAGAAGGCTGGAAGATCACTACCGTCGGCGACGACATCGCATGGATCAAGCCCGACGAGACAGGCAAATTGCGTGCGATCAACCCCGAGAACGGCTTCTTTGGTGTCGCCCCGGGCACGAATTATTCCACTAACCCCAACGCCATGGAATCGATCAAGGAAAACACGATCTTCACAAACGTGGCCCTGACCGACGATGGTGACATTTGGTGGGAGCAACTCGATGGCGACCCGCCCGCCCACGCTATCGACTGGCAGGGCAACGATTGGACGCCGGCCAGCGAAGCAAAGGCCGCTCACCCGAATTCACGCTTTACGGCGCCGATCACGCAATGTCCCGTGGCGGATGAAAAATTCAACGACCCGAAAGGCGTGCCGATCTCGGCGTTCATCTTTGGCGGCCGACGCAACTCGGTCGTGCCGCTCGTCCAGCAATCGTTCAACTGGGCATTCGGTGTTTACATGGCCGCAACAATGGGCAGTGAGATGACCGCTGCCGCATTTGGCAACATCGGTGAGGTCCGCCGTGATCCGTTTGCGATGCTGCCGTTCGCCGGCTATCATATGGGCGATTACTTTTCTCACTGGCTCAACTTTGGCCGCCAGATCCCTGACCCGCCGCGTATTTTCTCGGTCAACTGGTTCCTCAAGGACGAGAACGGAAAGTTTGCGTGGCCGGGTTATGGCGAGAATATGCGGGTGCTAAAGTGGATCGTCGAAAGATCACGCGGCGGTTCGAAAGGTATTGAGACTCCGTTAGGATGGCAGCCCAGGTTTCAGGACTTGGACTTTCGAGGCCTCGACTTTACCGAGGAGCAATTCAACGCCGTTATGAACATCGACCGCAACCTCTGGCTCAAGGAGATCGCCATGCACGACGAGCTTTTCTTCAAACTCTACGACCGCCTGCCAAAGGAAATGACCTTTATCCGCGAACTGCTCGTATCGAATCTCTGGCGTTCGCCGGAGATCGGACTCGCTGCTCCAAGACCGGAGCCTGAAGGGGCAGTCAAGGCTGCCGGATAGAATGTCACAAAAAGCGGTTCGTCAGAGCCGCTTTTTTAATGTAGACTGGGCTGTACAAAATCATCTGTCGGAGTTCGTATGAATAGAATATTGATATCGACGGTTGTGCTTCTACTACTGAGTTCAGCCGCCTTGGCCCAAAAGGATCAGTTAAAGGTCGGCGATGCGGCGCCGAATTTCACGTTGAGCGATACGACCGGACAGAAAGTCAATCTCAGCGATTTTCGCGGCAAAAGCAATGTCGTTCTAGCGTTTTACGTTTTCGCTTTCACCGGCGGCTGAACGAAGGAACTTCAGGCGTACCAGGCTGGTATCGCGGAATTCGAAAAAGCGAATACAAAGGTTTTTGGGATCTCGATGGATTCTCGATTTGCCAATAAGGCCTTTGCCGAAAAGATCGGCATCACCGGTTTCCAGCTCTTGAGTGATTGGGGCGGCGCGGTGACAAAAAAGTACGGCCTGTTCAACGAAGCCGGCGGCTATGGCCGACGCGGGACATT
>JAGOWF010000290.1 GCA_018060305.1 Pyrinomonadaceae bacterium | reverse complement strand
TTCGCCGAGCAGGTATTCGAATGTGTGCTTGGTGTAATTATCACCGTTCCTAAAACATCGAATATTCAGCCGCAGCACATCCTGAAGCTGCTCCATCGTCAGCGGCCTGACATCATACCGCGACGCCGGCGCCGGCACGATCTCCTCCGGCTCGGCGACAAGCACCGGCACAAAAAAGCTTCGGATGGTCTCTAGAACAGCCACTGTAACAGTCTGGAGTCTGAAGTCTGGAGTCTTAAGGCGAGCCTTCCTGCTCCAGACTTAAGACTTCAGACTTCAGACTCATTCGATCAGCATGCAGTCGCCGTAGCTATAAAACCTATACTTTGCCGCGACCGCGTGCCGGTATGCCCTCATTATAAGTTCGTGCCCGCCAAAAGTAGAAACCAGCACCAGCAGCGAGCTTTGCGGCAAATGAAAGTTTGTCAGCAGCGCGTCAACCGCGCGAAAGGCGTGCCCCGGCACGATCGTCAGATCCGCCTCATGAACGCCCTCGGTAAACCGCCCGAACCGCGCGAGATTAGTCTCGAGTGCCCGCGTCGTCGTCGTTCCGACCGCCACGATCCGCCGCCCGTCGGCCTGTGCCGTATTCAATAACTCCGCAGTCGCCGCATCGATCTCATAGACCTCGGGCGACACCGAGTGTTCGCTCAGCTCATCGACCCGCACCGGCTCAAACGTCCCATAGCCGACGTGCAGCGTCGCCTCAGCGACCGTCACGCCCGTATCTCGAATCGCATCAAGCACTTCCGGCGTGAAATGCAGCCCCGCCGTCGGCGCCGCGATCGAACCTCGCTCCCGCGCATAGACCGTCTGATACCGCTCGCGATCAAGATCTGCGTCCGCCGCGTCGCGTTTGATATACGGCGGCAGCGGCGTCCGCCCGATCCGTTCCGCCGTCTCCAAAACGTCCGAATCGAACCGCACCAGCACACGCCCGTCGTCACGCTTCTCAACGACCTCGCCCGTCGCTCCGCCGTCAAACAGTATCTGCTTCCCAACCGCCAGCCGCCGCCCGGGCCGCGCCAGCGTCTCCCAAACGCCATCGCCGGCGTCCCGCACCAAAAACACCTCGACCGATGCCCCCGTCGATGTCCGCCCAAACAACCTCGCCGGAAACACGCGCGTGTTGTTTACCACCAACACGTCGCCCTCGCGCAAAAACTCACCGATCTCGCGAAACCGCCGATCCTCAAACCCGCCGCCCACGCGATCCACCACCAACATCCGCGACCCTGCGCGATCATCCAACGCCGCCTGCGCGATCAACTCCTCCGGCAGCTCAAAATCAAATTCCCCGATCCTCATCAAAAAACAACGGCACGCCCTCAAGCGTGCCATTTTCTCATTCTTCACTGACAACTGACCACTGACAACTGACCACTGCTATTTGGTGCCGGAGGTCGGACTCGAACCGACATGGGCGTTAAGCCCGCCAGATTTTGAGTCTGGTGCGTATACCAATTTCGCCACTCCGGCAGCGAATTTATGATGATAAGCGCTGCACCCAACGAAGCGCAAGCTCGATCTCCGACGGCCGAAACCCGCTTGCGGGGATTACCAGCCCTAATCTCCGCATAATGTGCGGAGATTAGTATTGAGTTTACAACGAATGAACGTTATAATCTCCGCAGAAGGTGCGGAGATTATGCACTACATCCACAAACTCAGCGACTGGCCCAAATTCTACTGGCAAGATAATACGCTTGCTTCGCAGTTGGCTGTCGTTCGGCTTAGAGAAGGCAGGCTGATCGGCCGCATGGAATCTCTTGGCTTTCAATTGCGCGAAGAATCCGTCCTTCGCACCTTGACCGAAGAGACCATCAAATCGAGCGAGATCGAAGGCGAACTGCTCGACAAAGACCAGGTTCGCTCGTCTCTTGCACGTCGTCTTGGGATGGACGTGGCGGGAATGGTCAAGGCCGACCGGGCCGTCGAGGGCGTCGTCGAAATGATGCTCGACGCTACCCAAAACTACTCTCAGCCATTGACCGAGGAACGCCTGTTTAGCTGGCACGCCGCTTTATTCCCCACCGGGCGTAACGGCATGACGCCGATCAATGTCGGGGCCTGGCGGGAGGACGAATCGGGCCCGATGCAGGTCGTATCCGGTCCGGTAGGCCGCGAGCAAGTTCACTATCAGGCCCCCGATGCTCGGCTGCTGCCCGACGAGATGCGCGCGTTCCTGACGTGGTTCGAGAGCAAAAAGTCCATCGACCCTGTGCTCGCCGCGGCGATAGCCCACCTTTGGTTTGTGACGATCCACCCGTTCGACGACGGCAACGGCCGTATCGCCCGCGCGATCACGGACCTCGCGCTCGCGCGTGCCGAAAATAGCCCGCAACGCTTTTACAGCATGTCCTCCCGGATCCGGGCAGAGCGGAAACGGTATTACGACATACTTGAGACAACCCAAAAAGACAGCCTGGACATAACGCCCTGGCTGCAATGGTTCCTCGCATGCCTCGACGGCGCCTTCGATCACGCCGAGGAAACCCTCAAAGCCGTGCTCGCCAAAGCTCGCTTCTGGGAAGAGATCAAAGACATCTCATTGAACGACCGCCAACGCCTCGTCCTCAACCGCCTGCTCGACGGTTTCGAAGGCAACCTTACCTCGTCAAAATGGGCAAAGCTCACCAAAACCTCCCAAGACACCGCCTCCCGCGACATCGCCGACCTCATCCAAAAAAAGATCCTAACCCGCACCCCCGCCTCCGGCCGCAGCACCAGCTACTGGGTAACCAAACTGATGCCCGAAGCCGACAGCGACAGTCAGGACCGGGAGCCATAGCGACCGGGTTCCGAATCTATCAAAACATCAGTCGAATCCTGCTTACTGCCTACTGCCCCTGTCTACTTCCCTACGGCTCCGCCGCTATCGCAGAGCGGAAAAGCTAGGCTTTTCCGACGCCGCTCACCACTCACCCCCGGAGCCCGGCTCCCGTCGCGTCTCCCGCGACGGGAGCAACGGGCGACAACGCTTTCCGGTCTCGTCGCAAAAACAACATATTCGGGTTATAATCGACGCAAATGCACCAGAACAGCGGCTCAAGATTATTGGAAAGGTATCGTGTCATTCCAGGCGATTGCCGTGAAGTCTTGCCGACAGTCGACGCTGAATCGGTCCAATGTTGCGTTACCTCGCCGCCGTATTGGGGCCTTCGCGATTACGATCATCCCGGCCAGATCGGAGCCGAGCCTTCTCCGGATGAATACGTCACGAACTTGGTCGAGGTATTTC
>JAGOWF010000289.1 GCA_018060305.1 Pyrinomonadaceae bacterium | reverse complement strand
CGAGAGGAAATGGGCCGAATTGCGGCTCAAACGGCAAAGCAGATACTCGTCCAGAAGGTTCGCGAGGCGATTCGTGAAAAGGTTTACGACGAATATATCGACCGTAAGGGTGAACTGATCAACGGCACAGTCAAGCGCTTTGAGCGGGGCGATATGATCGTCGATCTCAGCAACAATCTCGAGGCGGTCGTCCCGCGTCGCGAACAATCGCGCGGCGAGATGTGGAATCAGGGCGAACGCATTCGCGTCGTTATTATTGACGTCTCAAAGGAACTAAAAGGCCAGCAGATCATCTGCTCGCGTGCCTCGTCCGATCTGCTCAAGCGGCTCTTCGAGATGGAGGTGCCTGAGATATACGACGAGACCGTCGTTATCAAATCTGCTGTCCGCGAGCCGGGCGACCGTGCAAAGATCGCGGTCACATCAAACGAGAAGGACGTCGATCCGGTCGGCGCCTGTGTCGGCATGAAGGGTTCGCGCGTGCAGGCGATAATCAAGGAATTGCGCGGCGAGAAGATCGACATCATCGAGTGGTCTGACGAGCCGTCGGTGTTTGCCGCGAATGCACTCTCGCCGGCAAAGGTCTCTCAGGTCCGTATTACCGACATCGAGGGCCGCCAGATGGAGGTCATAGTTGGCGAAGACCAGTTGAGCCTCGCTATCGGCAAGAAGGGGCAAAATGTCCGGCTTGCGGCGCGCCTCGTTGGATGGGAGATCAAGATCGTCAGCGAAGAACTGCTCAAGCAAGAGATCACGAGGCAGATGGGCCGAATGATGGCATCGGGTGAGGCAGTGCCGATCGCGGCGCTCGAGGTTGTTACAGCGACTCAGGCCGACACGTTGGCCGAGAAAGGCATTGACGATGTTGAGAAGCTCGCCAATGCGTCAGTTGACGACCTTGTCGATTATCTCAATCTGAGCCTTGACGAGGCTGAGGCGATCAAGACATCGGCAGCCGCTATCGTAAAGGCCCGCAACGTCGAGATGGGCATCGAAACCGAGGAACCGGAAGGCGAACCGGAAGCGGAAGCCCCGGCCACGGACGAGGCGACTGAACCGACCGACGAAGAAGCGACTGTAGCGGAAACTGTTGAGGCCGTCGAGGAGCCAGCGGAAGAGGGATCTGCGGATGTTGAGGCGGATGAAGAAACAACCGAGGAAGCGTCCGAAGATGCATCCGACGACGTCAGCGGCGAGACCGAGGTGAAGTAAGTATGGGCCGCATTTGAAGCGGCGATTCAGGGCGAACGGGAATATGGCAACTGGCAAAGGCAGCAGCATGAGGGTCTATGACCTGGCACGCGAGGTGAAACAGGACACAAAGCGTGTCATGGAAGACCTGCGCCGTGAGGGAGCTGACGTGAGCGTGGCGTCAAACACCGTGAGTTTTGACCTGGCCGAGAAGGTCAGGAACAAGTATTTTCCCAAGGTCGAGGCCGCTCCGAAGCGCGGCATCAAGGTTATTAAGAAGGCCGCAAAGCCGGTCGAGGAAACACCCGTCGAGGTCGAGGTGGAGCCGATCCCTGAGGAAGCGGTTGAGGTCCCGGTGGTTGTCAAGAAAACCGCCAAGCCCCAGGAAGAAAAGGCCGCTGCGGCGCCGACCCGTCAGGTCAAGAAGCTGGCGGCCAAGAAACCGGTAGCCGAGGCGCCTGAGCCGGAACCCGTAGCGGAGCCCGCACCGACAAAGCCTTCTGTCAAGAAGCTTGTCAAAACAAAGGTCGAGGAACCGGCTGCCGAACCGGTTGAGGTAGAGCCGGCCGCCGAGGCCGAGCCTGAGGCTGCACCGCCCGAGCCCGTCGCTCCGCGCGGCACGACTGTCAAAAAACTCACACTCAGCCCAGACGCCATCAAGCGCGGCATCAAGGCCGGCGACCGGTTAGTTACAGATGCTCCGACCAAGACGGGCAGCCTCGCCGAGGGTGTTCGCCCGCAGTATCGCGGCACGCCGGGCGAGACCACCGCTCCGCAGATGACCTATACGCCGCCGGCGGACAATCGGCGACGGCCCGGCCGATCAGGTGGACGTCGAGGAAGGCCCGAGGACAAGGGCAAGTTCGCCGAACGCGATATTGACGCACCGCAAAAGCGTTCGATCGAGGAGCGTATCCTCGATCAGGTCGGTGCGATCGATAACGACAATCTCAAGGTCGTTCGCCTCGTCGAAGGCGCGACCGTTCGTGAGTTTGCCGAGGCACTCGGCATCACCCCTCGCGACATCGTGCAGCTGCTTATCAAACGCGGCGTTTTTGCGACGCTTAACCAGCCGATCGGCGAGAAGATGGCGACCGAAATGGCCTTTGAATACGGCATCGACCTCACTTTTGTGCCGTTCGAGGAAATGGTGATCGAAGAGGAGTTTGAGGAACTCATCGCCGCCGATGCGGATGATGTCGAGTTCATTCGTGCCCCGGTCGTGACGGTCATGGGCCACGTCGATCACGGAAAGACGAGCCTGCTTGACGCGATCCGCTCTGACAATGTTGCCGAGGGTGAGGCCGGCGGCATCACACAGCACATCGGTGCATACAGCGTGATGGTGCCAAACTCCGATAACCCGGACGAGCCGCGACGCGTCGTTTTTCTCGACACGCCGGGCCATGAGGCATTCACCATGATGCGTGCGCGAGGTGCGAAGGCGACGGATATCGTTGTTCTCGTCGTTGCGGCCGATGACGGCGTGATGCCGCAGACAATCGAGGCGGTGGAGCACTCAAAGGCCGCAGGCGTGCCTATCATTGTCGCGATCAACAAGATCGACAAACCGGATGCCAATCCGGACAAGGTCAAGCAAGGCTTGGCCGGATTGGGGCTGCAGCCGACGGATTGGGGCGGCGAGACCGAAATGGTGCCGGTTTCCGCGAAAAAGAAGGAGAATCTCAACACGCTGCTTGAGACCGTTCTGCTTCAGGCCGATATTCTGGAATTAAAAGCGAGCCCGACGCGACGTGCGTCCGGTGTCGTGCTCGAGGCCAAGCTCGACAAGGGCCGTGGCCCTGTCGCGACTGCTCTGGTCCAACAGGGAACGCTGCACGTCGGCGATCCGTTCATTGTCGGCCAATTTTCGGGCAAGGTCCGTGCGATGATCTCAGACCGCGGCGAAACCGTTACCGAAGCCGCACCCGCGACGCCGGTCGAGATACTCGGCCTGCAGGGCGTGCCTCAGGCTGGTGACACGTTCCAGGTCGTTGCCGACGTTGAAAAGGCGCAGGACATCGCCCGGCAGCGCCAGATGCATGTCCGCCAGGCGGCGATGCTCAAGACGACAAAACGCGGCATCGAGTCCTTGGG
>JAGOWF010000077.1 GCA_018060305.1 Pyrinomonadaceae bacterium | reverse complement strand
GAAGAGCGGCCGCCGGTTCGGGAAACCTGCGGCCGCGATACTACCAGAAAGGCTTTACTGTAGGCCTCGCGGAGTTGTAGGCAAAAGGCGGATTTTCAAAGGGCAGGGTGTGTGCCGTGCGGTACGACTTCTCCGCATTATCGAACAGCAGGCACGGAAACTTTTTCGTCTTGCCGAAGGTCGATCCCGATGCGTTTTGCCTCGCGTTCGATGACGCGGGCATCGGTCCTCAGCGTATGGATCTCTTCCTGCAAAGCGAGATTTTCGTCCTTAAGGCTCTGCAGTTGAACGCCGAGGCGTTCGTTCTTGTCGGCCTCATCACGGGCATCGGTCAATGCCCGAAAATTTATCGAGACGGTTAGCATTACAAAGATCGATGTGACGATCGTGAATGAGATCCACCATGGAGCTGCCCGGCGCTCCCGAGCCTTTTTTGCCGCTGTTCGCCGGCGGGTTCTGGTCGCTGCACGCTCGATCGACGTGCTGCGGCCGTTATCCCAGTAAATGTTTGCGGCCTTGCTCAAGCAGATCCTCCAGATCGTCCTTGGTCTCGCTCTCGGCGTAGATCCGAACCAGCGGCTCGGTTCCCGAGGGCCTCATCAGCATCCATGCGTCGTTCCCGAATAGGAATTTCACTCCATCGGTGCGATTGATGCTTTCAATTCGTCGCCCACCGATCTCGGAGGGCTCCTCGGCAAGCTTTTCTTTGAGCTTACCGGCTACATCGGGCGTGAGTTTCACGCCGATTCGGCCTGATTCCAGCTTGCCGACCTTTGCGTAAAGACCATCGAGCTGTTCTGTCAAACTTGCTCCGCGTGCGGCCACCGCTTCGGCGGCCAAAAGGCATGCCAGAATGCCGTCTTTTTCGGGGTAGTGGCCCCTGATCGAAAGGCCGGCGGATTCCTCACCGCCCAGCACGATCTCGTCCTTATTTATCAACTCGCCGATAAATTTGAACCCGACCGGCGTTTCGTAGAGCCTTATTCCCCTTGCGGCGGCAACGCGGTCGACCATGTGTGTGGTCGCTACGCTGCGGGCCACGCCGAGTGTCCACTCCCGGCTCTCGACCAAATAATCTGTCAATAGTGCGATCAACTGATTCGGCGTAATAAACGCGCCGTTTGAATCAATGACGCCAAACCTGTCACCATCGCCGTCTGTTGCCAGGCCCAGGGTAAGGCCTTTCCGCGTGACGGCGTTTCGCAGCTCGTCGAGGTGATCCTCGCCCGGTTCGGGCGATCGGCCGCCAAAAGTCACATCGCGCCAATCGTGTATCGTCTCGACCTCGTTGCCGTGGTCTCTCAATACTTTGTCAAGATAGCCGCGTCCCGTGCCAAATATAGGATCGTAGGCATATCGTCCGTTTGCCTGAGCGATCGTGTCGAAGCGGATCTTCGTTCCCAGATCGTTGAGATACGCTGGTCGCGGGTCGTGATCCTCGATACAGCCGCCGGGGCCGTCATCCGCAGCCGAGTTTGAGGCGATTCTCTCCTCGAACTTGTCCGTGACTTCGGGTAATGCCGGTGCTCCGTCGGCAGTCGAGAATTTAATGCCCTGATATTCCGGCGGATTGTGCGACGCCGTAAAGTTGATCCCGCCCGCTGCCCTATTCAAGCGGATCGCGTGGCTGATCGTTGGCGTCGGCGTTGGTGTGTTGCATTTCAGGACTCGAAAGCCCTTCTGCATCGCCAACTCCGCTGCGACATCGGCAAACTTCTCGCCCATGAATCGCGAATCGTGACCGACGACAAGCGCATTGCCATTCGCTGACCCTTCAGTTTTCAAATAGCCGCAGATCGCTTCTACGACTTTCCGCACATTTTGGAAGGTGAACTCGTCGGCGATGGTCGCCCGCCAGCCCGATGTTCCAAAGCGGATTGTCATGTGATCCGAATTTTTACCGATTACTCTCGAAAACCCGCAGGCTTAGATATCAACCCCTTGATTTCCTAAAGTGTCTGAAAGCATATCATTCCATTAAGCATATGTAAAGCGAAAAGTGAAATATTTTTACATTTTATAACTCTAATGATATCAACAGGTTACGAATACTAGAATAAGGTATGAGACTAGTTATGCGCTTTAGCCAGGAGATCGAATGCGGAATTTTTGTTAAGCGCGCTCTAAAGCGCACTCGCCTAAGAGCAGAGTGGGTTTAAGCGCCAGTTGAGTATGACAAAGATGTCTGTGCAGATCATGCAATGTGCAGATTGCCGGCTTTAATATGCATCAAACGCGGTCAAGAAGATATATAATCTGATGAAATCAAAACCGACTATCTTCTTCTAAGGTCGCTGAGTATGAGTCCAGAATTGAATAGAACCGTTCGTGCAGCGGCGTTTTGCTGTGCCCTGTTGGTCTCGGCCTCGTTTGTGCTGGTCCGCGTCTCGGCTCAGCCTGAAGACGCGATCGATGCGTTGCTGCGGCTGCCTGCCCCGCCGCCGCCGAATCCTGACGCGGCTTTTTACGGGCGGACGCGTCCCGCAGAGTTTTACGACAAGAACAAGCCCCCTGCTGACAACGCGCCAATCGCGGACGTGATGGAATACTGGCGGGCGATCAGCAGCGAGGCGAGCCGGCTGCGTTACAGCCCGACGCCGTCGGAGCGCACGACGGCGCGATTGATGGCAGAGATCCAGAAGGATCCAAAGAAACTGATCGAATATCTCGGCATCCTGCCCGAGGACGAGCGGACAGGCGATCTCGTAAAGGAACTCTATGACCGAAACTCGGGCGACGACGGTTACGACAAAAATGAACAGCAGCAGATCAAGCGGTGGCTGACCTACCATACGCCGCACTTCAGCCACGACCTCGCCCGCGTCGCGCAGCGCGCAGGGGCCGACGGCGAGACTGTTCGTGGCGAGGAAGAGTTGCTCGCGTTGGCGCGGGTCGACTACATCAAGGCCGAGCCGATCGTTGACCGGCTGTATCTGGATTCGAGCAATCCGCTGGGGCAGGTGCTGGGGACATGGGCTCGTTACCGGCATGCACTCGACAAGGGTGACACGAGCGACATCGAACGCTATCGCGATGAGTTGCAGAAGTTTGTAGAGAAGCGCGACGCATCAAACCGGACACGCGACCTTGCGATGGACGCGCTCGTTGTGGAAAAAGATTGGAGCGGACGCGACGAATGGTATTACACGCTGCTGGCCGACCCAACCCTCGCCGACCTCGGCGGTTTTACGGGGCTGACGACTATCATTCTCAACTCACCGGATGACAAATACATTGAGAAGATGCTCGATCTCGTCAAGAGTGATGACGCCAACGTCCGCTCTGCCGCGGTCCGCAATCTCATTCTGAAAGTCGACTCCGGCCGCCCGGACATTATCAAGGCATTGCTTCCCTGGCTCGAGGACCCGAAATGGGCCAACGATCCCGGCACTGTGCGGGCCTCGATTGTCCGTGCCCTGAGAAATATCAAGGTTCCCGAGAGCGTTCCGGGCTTGATCCGGGCGCTCGATGAGAAAGGCACGAGGCCGGATTATTTGTCAAATATCGCCGCGAATGCCGCGAACACGGCTGTCAGTGCGGCGAATATTCGAATAGTCGTTTGGGGATCAAACACGAATGCCGCGCAGTCCAACGTCGATTACCTTCCGTTTCGCGATGACGCGGTCGCGGCGCTCGGCCAGCAGGAAGACTCGCGGGCGGTTCCGCCGCTGCGTCGAATACTCACTGAAGCCGAGTCGTCGGCGCAGCAGGTAATTGAGGCATTGATCAAGTGCAAAGGCTTCAGTGTTATCGAGCAGGTCGAGGGGCTGGATCTGGCGATCCGTGGGCAGGCCCAGATCGCCGCTGCGATTGGAGCTAACGACGCTGCGAACATGGCTTGGGACAACGAGTATTCGCTTTACGGGGCAAACTCGGTCTTTAACCGCAAGGGCAGGGCGCCGACGCCGCTCGAGATCAAAAAGATGGTCGGCGTCCAACTGTTGAACAGTACCGAGGTAAGTGACGATCTGGCCGCGGGCGTCGTTGATCACATTGAGTTGCTCGACAAGCGTGAGCCGAAGGTCGCAAGAGAGTTTCGAGCCGTGGTGCTCCGGTGGCAGAATTCGGCCATCAATCTATTGCTGCTCCGCGACCTAAAGCGCGGTATCGCCGACGTTGACAGTATCGTGCGCCTTCTGGCCGTTAGGAAAAAGCTTGCTGCCGAACAATCAACTGCGACCCACGACATACGCACCGGCACGCCCACGGCCGTCGGCATCGCGCCGTGCCTGCTCGACGACAAGCCCGATTACATTACGATCCTCGAGAATGCCGGAACTGAGACAAAGATCGCGATGCTGGCGTGTGCCCGGCTGGTGCGGGCCGAATTGCCGGTCGATAAAGTTGCCGAGGCTGCACGCGGTAATGATAAGCGATTAGCCCTCGCGGCAGAGCGTTATCTCGAGACTGAGGATTCGCAGGCGGCGCGTTCCGTCGTCCTCAGCCGTCATCCCGGCGAAGCGAAGATCACCGGCGCGACGACGGCATTTTTTGTCACCGACGGAGGCCAGGCGGACGACGGCGGGATGCTGTGGATGTTGTTTCAGAGCGTGGGGGATAATAGCGCCGGCTATAACGGCTGGATCTACGATGGGGCCGAACATTTGCGAACGGTCGAGAAACGCTTGCAGGATGAGGTCAAAAAGGACGCTCAACTGATGGGCGTTTACGCCTACGAGCGCAACTATGTGCGTATATATAAGGACAAAGTGCTCTTTAGCTGGGACGAGGACGATTCGCGGTATCGCGAGCGAACCCTTAGCAAGGAAGAGTTTGACGAACTGCGTGCTTATCTGACCGTTAATAATGTCGATGAGATGCCGCCTTTCCTGCAATGCGGCGGCGAATACTGTGAGGCTCGTGAGCTATTAATGCTGGGACGAAACGGGGGCCGTCGTGTGTTTATGAACGGCGCGCCGCCGCCGTTCTTTGCCGGTTTGGACAAGTACTTTGCCCGGCTCAAGAAAACACCGGCGTCGGTCAAATATGCACTCAGTCGCGAGGTTCCCGGCCTTGAGGTGATGCTTGCGGATGACTCGCTCCATGTCGAGACGGTCTGGAAGGAGGGCAATGATCTTCGCGTGGCCGCCAGCGAGACTGCGTCCAGAGCGAGGGTCGAGGCCGAGATCGATCGCGCCGTTGAGACACAGATCCCTCAGGACGAACTCGACTACGATTACAACCTATACGTTGAGAGAAATGCGTTGCGCGAATCGATGGTCGAGAAACGTCGATTCGAAGGCGTTGCCTGGCGGCAGGTCGTTGACGGTCGAGACGCCGGGCCGGCTGCACAGCCGCCAGGCGTCGAGTATATTCCGGCAGGCGGTGCTTTTCCGGTAAAGGCCACGCAGGAATCGTGGAAAGCTCGAGCGGCCGGCATCGAGATACGAGCAAGCAGCGACGGGCTCTATAAGATACAGAACGGTCGGATGACAAAGATCGCCTCGGGCGAATTCGGCCATCCCGTGATCACGCCAAATGGCCGCTGGGCCGTCGTTAATCGCGGTTCCAGCGATACCGAGAACGGCAACATGGTGCGCGTGAACCTTCTGAATAATCGGGTCTTTCCGATCACGCTGGAACAATATCTGGAGTTCAATGCCGTCTCGGTAGTTCCCGCGACCGGAGGTGTCCTGACTAAATTGCGGGACTATTACGGCGATTCATACACCGAGGGCGATGAGGTCAGGCCCGATCCGCCGGACGGATCGATGCGATTTATCTCGGCTGAGACGGGGCAGGTCAGAGACGTAGTCGGTGAGGTGCGTCCGCTGGCCCAGCAAACTTTCAGGCCGCTCCAAAAAACATCGAAGCCTAACGAATACTGGGCCGCGCTGCCCGATCACGAAAAG
Organism: Pyrinomonadaceae bacterium; assembly: GCA_018060305.1. Classification (GTDB taxonomy): domain Bacteria; phylum Acidobacteriota; class Blastocatellia; order Pyrinomonadales; family Pyrinomonadaceae; genus OLB17. The sequence continues at coordinate 5,029 of JAGOWF010000077.1, read as the reverse complement.
AACCTGACCGAGGTCGGCGTTTACAATGCTTGGACGCTGTCATTCAGGCCGGTAATGATGGTGCCAAAGATCAAATTCAACAGTATGACGATGTGGGTCGATGAAACGGGAAACAAGGTCTATTTTGTTTATCGCGGGCATCTGCTAACGGTGCCCTTGTCAAAATGACGGTATTCGCGCTTGATTTCACGGGCTCAAACTTGTCTAATACTTGTTTGCTCTCGTCGAGAGTATTATTATTGGCCGAAAGGAGGTGAGACAATAAAATGGCTTTTATTTCAGTAAATTCGAACGAATCGATCGAGTCGGCACTTCGACGCTTCAAGCGCAAGGTTATTTCCGAAGAGATCATTAAGGACCTTAAGAAGCACGCTCACTTTCTTCCGCCGGCCCAGAAGGCGAAACTCAAATCGGCAAATGCTCGTAAGCGTAACCGCCGACGGTTCCGCCAACAGCGTCCCGCGGGCGCGGCTGGAGCACGGCCGTCAACGCCGTCTGCGCCACGTTAATAGACTTTGGACAATGCAAAAGTGAGAAGGTGAAATAGGCGGCGACGCCGGACACCTTTTCACTTTTTTCTTTTTTGATGATCCGCGAAAGGCCACGCATCCTGCTCACGAATGATGACGGTTACCACTCCGAAGGCATCCTCGCGCTCGAGGAAGGCCTAAAGGTGATCGGCGACGTTTATGTGGTCGCGCCGGAATCAGAGATGAGCGGCGCGGCTCACAGCCTGACGCTGGCACGGCCGCTGCGTATCCGTCAGCTCGACGAGCGGCATTGGACGGTGGACGGCACGCCGACGGACTGCGTGACGTTGGCCCTGAATCAGATATTGCCAGCCGAACTCAGACCGCACATTTGCTGCTCGGGCGTTAACCACGGGGCGAATCTTGGCGATGATGCGACGTATTCGGGAACCGTTGCCGGAGCGATGGAGGCGACGATACTTGGTGTGCCCGGCCTCGCATTCAGCCTTGTGGCATATCGCGACCACGACTTTACCGAGTCGGTCCGTATCGCTCATGAGATCACTGAGAAGGCACTGAGCGAGGGCATACCGGATGGGACTCTACTCAATGTTAATGTGCCAATGGGCGTGCCGTCGGGCATACGAATAACGAAGCAGGGCTTCAAGGCGGCGCGGCCCGTGATCAGCGAACAGATCGACCCGCGCGGCAAGCCGTATTACTGGATCGGCGAGGTGCGCGAGGGCTTTCGCGCCGAGGGCGGCACCGATTTTGAAGCGATTGACGAGGGGTATGTATCGGTTACGCCGATGCGCAGCGATCTGACAAGCCACACCGCGCTGGAAGCATTGCGCAGTTGGAATTCATGAACGGCACGGCACGCATCACTGACGAGATGACGATGCAGCGGCTGCGAATGGTCGAGCGGCTCCGTGAACACTATAAGATCGGCGACGAACGCGTTCTCGACGTTATGGCACGGCTGCCGAGACATCTTTTTGTCCCGGAGGCGATCAGGTCGCAGGCGTATAACGACATGGCCCTGCCGATCGTTGGCGGCCAGACCATTTCTCAGCCATTCATCGTGGCGAAGATGACGGAACTGCTGGAGTTGACCGGGACAGAGAAGGTTCTCGAGATCGGGTCGGGTTCCGGTTATCAAACGGCGGTTCTGGCGTCACTCGTGCGCAGAGTTTTTGCGGTAGAGCGGCTGCCGGCCCTTGCGGCATCCGCCGAGGAGCGGCTCGCAGAGCTCGGCCTCAGGAATGTTACACTTAAGGCCGACGACGGGACCGAGGGCTGGAATGCATACGCCCCATACGATGCGATATTGGTTGCGGCGGGCGGGCCTGATGTGCCTGCTCCTCTCGTCGCGCAGCTAAAGACAGGTGGCCGACTGGTCATTCCGGTCGGCTCGGATCAGAGGTCGCAAGAATTGATTCGAGTGGTTCGCACCGAGACGGGGCAACGAACCGAAAACTTTGGCCCTTGTGCCTTTGTGCCGTTGATCGGTGAACACGGTTGGGAAAGCAAGAACTAATGGAAACAATTTACGATCTTATTCACTATCTAAATCCGAAGGTCTTGATCGACACTCTGCTCGGCATGTTTGGGAATTGGGTCTATCTTGCGCTGTGGTTCATTATCTTTGCCGAAACAGGACTTGCGGTCGGGTTTTTTCTGCCGGGCGATTCGCTGCTTGTTGTCTCGGGATTGTTTGCAGCGGCTAACAAACTGAATGTTTTTTTGGTCTTGATCTCTTTCTTTTTGGGTTCGGTGATCGGCGACAACACCGGCTATTGGACCGGACGAAAAATGGGCCATGCGCTTTTCACGCGCGAAGATTCGCGGATCTTCAAGCCAAGCCGTGTTAAGAAGGCCCACGAATTCTTTGAGAAATATGGCCCCAAAACGGTAATACTGGCGCGCTTTGTCCCCATTGTGCGAACCTTTGCGCCACTCGTGATCGGCGCGGCGGAAATGAAATATTCCACGTTCTTCACATACAGCATTCTCGGCGGGCTTCTGTGGATAAACAGCATGGTGCTGGCCGGTTATTTTCTCGGCGGCGTGATCGAAAATGCGCTGGGGATCAAACTCGAAGACCACATTGAAAAGGTTGTCATTGTTGTCGTATTCCTGTCGCTGCTCCCGCCGATCGTTGAGTTTCTAAAACACAGGTTTGCGAAGAAGGACGTTGCCGTAACCGAACCGCCGGTCTGAGGCGGCTGCATCGTTAAAAGCGACTTGCAGTAAATTGCGCAGTAACCTACACTCTAATACTTGACTTATCGGGGCGTGGCTCAGCCTGGTAGAGCGCACGGTTCGGGACCGTGAGGTCGGAGGTTCAAATCCTCTCGCCCCGACCATTTATTAAATAAAGGGAAGCTTCATCCGGAGCTTCTTTTTTTGCGCCAAATGTGACCTACATCACCTCTTCCTGTCCCCGTTTGTGATAAAGAGTGACTGAAATCACAAGGAAAAAGAGAGACCGGACGTTTCAGGGGGATTGTTTTTGGAGGAACGAAACGATGAAGACATATATTTTGAAGGCGGCCCGACTACTCCCGGTTGCGGCATTACTATTACTTGGATCTTTCTCTATGGCGAACGTTGGCACGTTGGGCCATACATTTGAGAATAAGACGGGCAAGACAGCATATGACCTGCACATAAAATATAACAGGCAGGCAAAAGTCGTCAGCCAGGATCCGGAAGTATTCGACAAAGTGGATGACGGAGGCGAGGACGGCAGGAATACTATCGATCTATCGGAAGGTTCGGTTGTCAACGGCGGAAAAGTCAAAGTCAAGGCCGAGGCGAAGTCAGGCGATCTGGAGATCAATAAGTGGTGGTGGACAGACAAGGACCACAACCGGATCGGAAAGGAAAATGACGGATGCAAGGCAGCCGACGGCTGCAGCACGGACGTATCAGGCCCAGCGGGCAGCGCGGGTGCAGTTTCGACCGCGTCAGGCCTGACGAATGTGGTCTTTGATCTGCCTCAGGCGAAGATCACCGTATATCTGCCCGATGATATGGCGGCGGGCGATACGATCTCAGGCACGGTTATCGCGGAGCCGAATCCCGGATACGTGCAGGACAACTCGCCAAACGCCGAGACATTGACGGGTGTCGTTGTTGACCTCGGTGACGGGCAAAAGGTGCCGGTGTGCGACCCGTGCTCGGCATTACGCTCGTTCGTATTGCCGCACGTATTTGAACAGATCGGACGCGTAATAAACGTCTCGCTGGTGCAGCCCGGCCACGCGTCGGTTACGACGAGAGTACCGCTGCAGCCTGCGTCGGGTTTGCCGACATGGGACCCAAACATACCGCCGTTCGCGCAGACGGGGCGTCCGGCGACGATAACAGGGCCGTTTGATGGCAATTCCTCAAATACGCAAGTTACAGTTGCGTCGCAAAAGGGAGTGATACTGGCCGAGTCGCGGAGGAAAATGATCCTCAGGACACCCGGGAACCTGACCGGGCCCGTGCAAGTAACCGCGACCGATAATGGCAAGACGACGACGGGGCAGATGCGGATCCTAAACCTTCAGTTGACTTCGGCAAAGACCAAACTGACGCGCGGCGAGGAAACGAAAGTGCACATGGAGATCAAAGGGATCAAGGGCGAGACCAGAAATGTGCCGGTTCGCGTCGTTACGAGCGGCACCGCGAATATGCAGGGCGGCAACCAGCAGGACATCACGATCACGCCGTCTCAGATAGGCACTGATGGAACGTTCGTCAGGGACTTTACATTGATAGGAACATCTACCGGCGCCTTTAGCGTAACCGCGACGGTAAATACGAATCCGCAGCCGGTTGCCGGCGAGAATAAATGCAAATGTGTGTGCGAGTTTGCCAATCCGCAGATCATTACCGCGGGAACCAAGCAGGTCAAGGGTGGATGGCAGCACTCGTTTGAGCCCAATATGAAGAATGCGGCGTGCAACGGCAATCAATGCAGCGTCGCAAAGATCGACTATTCGTGGTCGGTTGGGGCAGGCAGCACAGCGACTTATACGATCGTCGGCGGCATTTCGACCGCCAAAATACTGACGATCGAGGCGACTAAGGCGGGCACGGTCGATCTGTCAGTAACGGTCACGGTTACATGCAGCGACGGCACAGCATGTACGGCAAGCGGCAGTAAGAGTTTCCGGGTCAAGGGATAATCGTGTAGGTTGCGACGCTCGTCGGCGTTTCAAAACACCTGACCTTATAGACGTTCACGCGCTCGTCGGCGACGCGCGTGTTGAGGTATTCGAGAAAGTAGCGTGCGAGGTTCTCGGCCGACGGATTGAGTTCCTCGTCAAACGGCGGCAGCTCGTTGATGTTGCGGTGGTCGAGGTATTTGACGATCTCGTCGGCTGCGTCCTTAAGGTCACCAAAATCAATGAGCAGGCCGATGTTGTTCAGTTCCTCACCGCGAGCATAGATCTCGACCTTATAGTTGTGCCCGTGCAGGTTTTCACACTTTCCCTTGTAGCCGCGCAGTTGATGCGCGGATGAGAAATTGCGTTCGATCATTACTTCGTAGAATGAAGACATAT
>JAGOWF010000288.1 GCA_018060305.1 Pyrinomonadaceae bacterium | reverse complement strand
GCATCGTCAGCGTTTCGGCCAAGGACAAGATGACCGGCCTCGAACAGGCGATGCAGATCACGCCATCCAGCGGCCTCTCGCCCGACGAGATCGAAAAGCTCATCATCGAAGCCGAGACCTCGATCGAGCGGGACCGCGACGAAAAGGAGCTCATCGTCGAACGGAACAAGCTCGACACACTCGTCAAAAACGCCCGCCGTGCCATGACCGAAGTAGGCCGCTCGTTCGAGCTCGAAGAGCAGCAGTCGATCAACGGCATCCTCAACGAAGCCGAAGACGCCCTCGCGACCACCAGCCTCGACGAGATCAAGATCCAACTCAGCAAAGTCGAAGCCGCCGCCAACCGCATCACCGCCGCGATGCTGGCAATGGCGTAATCGACGGGACCGCAGGCGTCCTCGCCTGCTCCGCGTGAGAGTCAAGTTGTCAAAGATCTAAAAGTCAATTTCACCGAGTTGGCCGACGACGATCTAATCGACCGTCAAGGAACGGAGCCTTTGGTAATCTGGGCCGGTCAACCGAAAACTCAACCGGACGCTCGACCGTTTCGCGGCCCTGGGCTTCGCGTCGCAACGCATTCTGGTCATTGCGGATCAGTTCGCGTATGTATTCGCTGATCGAGTTATATCTGCCGCGTCCCCGCGACTCCACAAACTTCAGCATCGATTCCGGCATAGAAATATTCAGTTTTGCTCTCATGTTGTTCCTCGTTTCGTGTTAGTCAGAGTGGACAAATAGGACAATCGCACCACAAACTAACGACATTCTATACCCATATCACCACCTGTCCACTCGACCTTATTTACTGTATCCATTGCACTTACCATCCAAAAATGCCCCTTGTCCACTCGAAACTCGAAAAAAAACTTTTTCGCCCTGCTTTTGGTTTTTCCGGGGCATTTTGAATTTTGAATTTTGAATTTTGCATTGATTAAACACCATATCATATCCATTGCATTCTGTCAAGCCATTTTTATCCGTGCAACACCCGAAATCGAAGTCGCCGTCGAGAAGCGGCGACAGTCGTGTCCGTAGCCCAACCGTGAGGGGAGGGCTCGATGTTGTGTGGTGATCAACGTCGAGCCTTACGCACGTGCGGGCTACTGAGACGCTTCGTCCGGAGAATTGTAGCCACACGTGCCAACGTGTGGAACCGGGCCATACGCAAACGAGCGTGCGTAGCATGCGGCATATGCCGCGTGTTACACACGCTCGACACCTTTGGTTCCCTCACCCCACGTTCCGCCTCAGCTTCACGTGGGGCTACAATTATCCCGTCCGCTTTGCGGACTCATCAACAAACTCTACCGATTTTAGCCTGGTTCCGGAGTTCAAGACGCTTGAGTATCTTCGGGCGTTGTTGCAAAATGTATTTTGCGTCAGTTCGATCTCGCATCGTCTGGCGTTTTTGAGATTTTTGGATAGATGAGCAAACGCGATTATTACGAGGTTCTGGGAGTTTCCAAAACGGCGGCCGATGCTGAGATCAAGCGCGCTTATCGGGCGTTGGCGGTGCAGTATCATCCGGACAAGAATCCGGGCGATCACGCGGCTGAGGAGAAGTTCAAAGAGGCAGCGGAGGCATACGCTGTGTTGTCTGACCCGCAAAAGCGGGCGGCGTTTGACCGGTTTGGCCACCAGGCGGCCGGTGCGGGTGCGGGCGGATTTGGGTTCGATCCGGGGTTTTCGAATATCGAGGACATCTTTGAGATGTTCGGGTTTGGCAGCGACGTTTTTGGAGGGCGCGGGGGGCGTCGGACGACGGTGCAGCGCGGCTCGGACCTGAGATACGACCTCGAGATCACGTTGGAAGAAGCGGCGACGGGCAAGGACGAGAAACTTCGCATTCCCCGACTCGAAACGTGCGACGAATGCTCAGGCACGGGCGCCGAGAAAGGGACGCATGCCGAGAACTGCGTGACCTGCGGCGGCAGCGGGCAGACACGTTATCAGCAGGGTTTTTTCAGCGTGATGCGCACCTGCTCAAACTGTCGTGGCAAAGGCCAGATCATCAAATCGCCTTGCCCAAGCTGCTCAGGCCAGGGCCGCACCGAGAAAGAGAAAACCATCGAGATCAAGATCCCGGCCGGCGTCGAGACCGGCAGCCGCCTGCGTGTCACCGGCGAGGGCGAAGCGGGCGGCGGCGGCGGGCCGTCGGGCGACCTCTTTATCGTCCTTCACGTCAAGGAGCACGAACAGTTTGAACGTCAGGGGGCGGATCTCTATTCGGCCGTTCCGGTCACGTTTGCCCAAGCCGCGCTCGGTGCTGAGATACAGGTCCGCACGCTGGACGGCGAAGAGGAACTAAAGGTCCCCGCCGGCACGCAGACGGGCACCGTCTTTCGCATCAAGAGCAAGGGTATGCCCAATCTAAGCGGCCGCGGCCACGGCGACCTCTTTGTCGCCGTGACGCTCGTCACGCCCAAATCGCTCACAAAAGAGCAGCGTGCCCTGCTGGAACAACTCGCCGAGATCGAGGACGCCGATTTCTCAGATCAGTCGTTTATCGACAAAGTCCGAAACATTTTTGGCTAATTCTATGCTAAACTCTCGGTCGCGTCCCCGTAGCTCAGTGGATAGAGCGACTGACTGCTAATTAGTAGGTCGTGGGTTCGAGTCCCTCCGGGGACGCCTTGCAAATTTGCTTGACAGTCAAGGTCTCTAGGTATAATCTTACGATTAGCAGTCAGTCACGTGAACTTCGGTTCACGAACGACCTACTAAGATTTGGCTCGGCAATTTGCCGAGCCATTTCTCTATTGCAGCTTTGCTTTTACTGTTTCGCTGACGGCTTTGCCATCGACGGTCTTGCCGGCGAGCAGTTGCATCGCCGCTTTCATAACGTGGCCCATGTCCTTCATCGACGAGGCCCCGGTATCGGCAATTGCGGACTCGACGGCATTGCCGATCTCGTCAGCGGTCGCAGCTTGCGGCAGATAGACCTCGATCACAGCGATCTCAGCGGCCTCTTTCGCGGCAAGCTCGGGGCGGCCGGCCTTTTCGTATTGCTCGATCGAATCGCGCCGCTGTTTGACGAGCGTTTGCAGCGTCTTGGTTACCTCTTCGTCCGTCAATTCCTGTCCCGCATCGATCTGCCGGTTCATCACCGCGGCCTTCACCATCCGCAATGTGTCCCGTTTACCGGCATCCTGCGCCTTCATCGCTGTTGTCAGATCGGCGATGATCTGTTCCTTCAGTCCCATAATCTCAAGTCTGGACGCAAAGCCGCGAAGAACGCAAAAGAAGCGGCAGGCGAGTTCAGAATGCAGATCAGACCTTTAGCATTTAACGCATCGGAACGCGGGCAC
>JAGOWF010000076.1 GCA_018060305.1 Pyrinomonadaceae bacterium | reverse complement strand
ATCCAGGCGTGCATTATCTCGCCCGCGGCCGCGGCTATTCGATGATGCTGGCTGACGGCCGCGCTCTGGTCGCCCTTCAGAATGACGACAGATCGGCCGTTCTCGAAATGTCGATCGCCGGCGCGCACGCTGGATCGGCGATCACGGCCGAGAACGAGCTTGAAGGCAAGGTCAACTATCTGACGGGCAGCGATCCCGCCGATTGGAAGACGGACATCGCGACATTTGAAAAGGTCAGATATCGAGAGATATATCGCGGGATCGACCTGATCTTCTATGGTAACCAGCAGGAGCTTGAATTTGATTTTATCGTCCGCCCCGACGCATCACCTGATACGATCGCCCTCGAATTCTCAGGTGCCGACGATATCGAGCTGACGGAGGACGGCGATCTGAATATTTCGGTCGCGGGGAGGAACCTTATCCAGCACAAGCCTATCGCCTATCAGGAACTAAACGGCGAAAGGGTAGAGGTCGCCGCTAACTATTCGATAAGCCAAGACTCGACAGCGCGGCGGAAAATAATATTCGAGATCGGTGAGTACGACCGCTCGCAGCCGCTGATCATTGATCCGGTCTTGAGCTATTCGACGTTTCTGGGTGGTTCAGGTGCAGGTGGTTTGGGCGGCGACACCGGGCGCGGCATTGCGGTCGATTCGGGCGGCAACGCTTATGTTGCCGGATGGACAAATTCTGTTACTCAATTTCCCCTCGTCGGCGCATTTCAATCGCAGATCGCGACAAATTTGCGGGCGGCTTTTGTAACGAAGATCAACTCGGCGGGAACGGCTTTTGTTTATTCGACCTATTTGAGCGGAGCGCTGCTCGACAGCAATAACGGACACACTACCGGTTTTGACATCGCGGTTGACAGCGCGGGCAAAGCCTACGTCGTCGGTGTGACTCAAGCCTGTAATTTTCCGACCACGGCCGGCGCATACTTGCCCGGAAACCTGCCGTCGGGCAGCGGCCCCGGCTGTGTCAACGGCATTGCCGGATTTTTGACCAAATTTAACGCGGCCGGTAACGGCCTGGAATATTCGACCTTTATCGCATCACCGACAAATTTTGCCTTCTACGGCGATGGCTGCTGCCCCGAAGTGCGGGGCGTGACGGTTGACTCAGGCGGAAATGCCTACGTTACCGGCTTTACGAATCAGCCGACGTTTCCGACCACGCCCGGCGCTTTTCGCGCCGCGCCCGTTGCCGCCGCCGGATTTGATGTGTTCGTTATGAAGTTTAATCCGGCGGGCTCAGGGCTGGTCTATTCGACCTTTCTGGGGACGAGCAACACCCAACAGGCTGACGCTTTTGGCCGGCAAGGCTCGGAATCGTTTTCCATTGCTCTTGATGCCGCAAACAACGCAGTCGTGAGTGGACATACCACGTCAACGACTCTGCCGATCGCCGGGGCCGCGCCGCAGACCTCTTATGCGGGATTTCGTGACGGATTTGTAACGAAACTAAATTCAACCGGAACGGGGCTGATCTACTCAACCTATCTCGGCGGCAGTGGACGCGACGGCGAACCGGCAAATGTCGCAGTTGATTCGACGGGTAACGCATACGTGGCGATAACTACGCAATCGAGAAATTTTCCGTTGACGCCGACGGCTTTTCATCCGTTTATTGGCGGCAATAACAATATCGGTGTGGTTACAAAACTTAATACAAGCGGCGGCATTGTGTTTTCGACCGTCATCGGCTCCGGCAACTCAGACGTAACTGCCACGGATGTCGCGGTTGACGCGGGCGGAAATGCTTACCTCACCGGCGGCGGGCTAATTCATTCGATCAATTCGCTGTTTCCGAGCGGACGCGGATTTGTCTCAAAATTCAATGCAAGCGGCACGGGTTTATATTTCGGCAGTTATCTTGACGGCACCGACAGCGGCGGAACATACATTCGTTCGGTTGCGCTCGACGGCGGCGGCAACGCGTTTGTAACGGGCAACACGAACGTAACGAATTTCCCAACGTCGGTCGGGGCACCGCAAACAGTCAACCTCGGCGGCGGCAGTTTTGAAGGCGACCTGGGTGACGCTCTGATTTCCAGGATCAGCCTGACAGGTACCGATTGTCCGGCAATCACTATTAACCCGCAGCCGCTGCGTCCGCCGGTTCGAGGCCAAAACTACAACCAGCAATTGACCGCGACAGGCGGGACGGCGCCATATGCCTTCTCGATCTTTCAAAATCAGTTGCCGAGCGGGCTCACCCTTTCCGCGACGGGCCTGATAAGCGGGACGCCAGTCGGAATGCCGACGTCGTGGACGCCGACAATTCGCGCCACGGACGCGAATGGCTGTATCGGTGTTCGCCCTTACCTGCACAAGGTCTTTTACGGCAACCGGCCGCTCGATTTCGATGGTGATCTTAAGGCTGACCTTGCGATCTTTCGGCCGTCAAACGGCACTTGGTACAGGTTTGACAGTTTTCGCAATATCAGTTTTCAGTGCACGCAATTTGGAGCCAACGGCGACATTCCTGCTCCTGGCGATTTTGACGGAGACGGCATACTCGACATGACCGTTTTTCGTCCGTCAAACGGCACATGGTTTCGTATCGAGAGCCTCACAGGCAATGTTTCGGGCTTCCAGTTTGGAACAAGCGGCGACATTCCAGTGGTAGGCGATTACGATGGCGACAGCATCAGCGACTACGCGCTATTCCGGCCGTCGAACGGCATCTGGTACATTCTCCAGAGCACCGGTGGCTTTACATATGTTCAGTTTGGGGCGGCGGGCGACAGGCCGGTTGTAGGTGATTACGATGGCGACGGGCGCAGCGATGTCTGCGTATTTAGGCCCTCGACCGGCCAGTGGTTTCGCATCCACAGCAGCAATGGCCAATTCGTTCCTTTCGGTTTCGGGGCCAACGGCGACGTGCCGGTTCGCGGTGATTTCAACGGCGGCGGGCAGGCCGACCTTGCGCTTTTCCGGCCGTCAAACGGGACGTGGTATTTCACATATACCGAGAATGGGCAATTCAGCGCGATGCAGTTTGGAGCGTCCGGCGATGTTCCGGTAGCGAGCGATTACGACGGCGATCTTAAGGCAGACATCGCTGTCTGGCGGCCCTCGACGGGCATTTGGTATATCATCCGCAGCAATACGGGTAGTTTTTATTCGGTGCAGTTCGGCGCGAATAGCGATATACCGATAGCCTCGCAGTAGCTATCTGACGACGATGTTAACGAGACGTTTAGGGACGACGACGACCTTGACTACGTCCTTGCCGTCAGTGTATTCACGAACTTTTACATCGGCAAACGCCTGATATTCAAGCTCTTGATCCGTCGCCTCGGGTGATGCCAACAGCCGCGAACGCAGTTTGCCATTGACCTGAACGGCGATCTCGATCTCGTCAGCTTTGGCAAGCTCTGCTTTATATTCGGGAAAGCGCGCGCCGTTTGCGAGCATTCCGTCATCGTTGCCGATCAGAACAGAATAAAGATCCTCGGCCGTATGCGGAGCGAATGGCGTCAGCATCAGGACGAGGGCTGTTAACGCTTCGCGCACGACTGCGATAGTCTCATCGTCGGCCGTCTCGACATCAATGTCACCGATCGCGTTTGACAGTTCCATCAGTGCCGCGACCGGCGTGTTGAACTGCAACGCCTCAAAGCTGTCACCGACGCGTTTGATAGTCTGATGCGTCTTTTGGCTGAGTTTGCGGGCGGCGTGCAGAGTGCAAGCTTCAGCTTGTATCTCGCCGGGCGGCGGACAAGCTAAAGCTTGCACTCTAAACACCTGTCGCCACACTCGCTGCAAGAATCGGACGGCACCCTCGATGCCGGCTTCGTTCCAGACGAGTTCATTCTCGATCGGTGCTGCGAACATCACAAACAGCCGCGCGGCGTCGGCGCCATAGATCTCGACCATTTCGTCGGGATCGACGCCGTTGCCTTTGGACTTGGACATTCGCTCGATGGAGTATTTCAGCGGGGTGCCTGAGTTCGTCGGGGCACCCTCCCTACCGGTCGGGTTTCCGCCTGTGACGGCTGACGTGATGCGGCCTTTTGAATCGCGCTCGACAGTGACTTGGTCCGGCGGGAAGTAAACGCGCTTTCCGCTTGAGTCGTCAAAGAACGTCTCGCCGACGACCATTCCCTGCGTCAACAGCCGCTTGAACGGTTCGTTAAACTCAACCAGGCCCATATCGCGCATGACCTTTGTCCAAAACCGCGCATAGATCAGGTGCATCACGGCGTGGTCGTCGCCGCCGATATATTGATCGACGGGCGTCCAGTAGGCCGCCTCGTCGGGGCCGAAGGGCAGTATCTCGTTGTCGTGATCGGTGTAGCGATAGTAATACCACGACGAATCCACGAACGTGTCCATCGTGTCTGTCTCACGCCGCGCGGGGCCGTCGCATTTGGGGCATGTCGTTTGATACCATTCGGGAAGTTTTGCGAGCGGCGATTCGCCGGTGCCCGAGAAATCGGCGCTCGCGGGCAGTTCGACCGGCAGATTCTCGTACTTTTCCGGCACGACGCCGCACGCATCGCAATAAACGATCGGTATCGGCGATCCCCAAAACCGCTGTCGCGAGATGCCCCAATCACGCAGCCGATATGTCGTAGCGGCCTCGCCAAAGTGATATTTCTCGGCGTACTCGGCCATTTCTTTTTTGGCCTGCTCGCTCGTTTTACCATTCCAGAAATCAGAATGCACCAGAACGCTGTAGTCCGGGAACGCCTGCTCGAGAGCAAGTGCCTGCATCGTGTGATGCGCGTGCTCCATGTGCGGTTCGGAGATGACCTGACGGATCGGCAAGCCGAATTTTTGTGCGAATTCAAAATCCCGCTCGTCATGTGCCGGCACCGACATCAACGCTCCGGTGCCATACTCCATCATCACGTAGTTGCCGACCCAAACCGGCAATTCCTCATTGCTGAACGGATTGATCGCCCTCAGGCCGGTGTCGATGCCGTCCTTTTCTATCTCTACTTCGTGGTCGGCGGGCCGGGCGTTTTCCACGCGGATCATCGCGATCTTTGCCGCGACAACCTCGTCAAAATTGTCCATGTTGGCCTGAATGACAGGGTGCTCGGCCGCAAGGACAAGGGCATTAACGCCGTAGATCGTATCGATACGCGTCGTGAAAACGCGGACGCGGTGCTTACCGAGGTCGGTCGTGCTCGTCAGGCCGCTCACTAGCGGACAATAGAACATCGAATCGCCCGAGGCTCGTATCTCGAAATCAACAAACGCGCCTTCGCTGCGGCCGATCCAATCGCTCTGCCGTTTCAGAACATTTGCCGGCCAGCCATCGGCGATCTCGGCCATGTCGTCGAGTAGCTGGTCCGTATAAGCGGTCGTCTTTAGGAACCACTGCTCGATCTCCTTTTTCGTCACCGGATTGCCGCATCGCCAGCAGAGGCCGCCGCTGGCCTGTTCGTTTGACAGCGTTGCCTGGTCGGTCGAACACCAGTTGACCTGCGTCACCTTTTTATATGCCAGGCCCATCTCGTGCATCTTGAGAAAGAACCACTGGTCAAATTTGTAATATTCGGGGCGGTGGGCCGCCATCTGTCGCCGCCAGTCATAGCTCAGCCCCAAACGCTCAAGCTGGCCGCGCATCGCAACGATATTCTCTTCGGTCCAGTCACGCGGATTGACGCCGCGTTTGATCGCCGCATCCTCGGCCGGCTGGCCAAACGAATCCCAGCCGATCGGATGCAGCACGTTAAACCCGCGCAGCCGCTTATACCACGCCATCGCGTCGCCCGCCGAATAGTTGCGCACATGGCCCATATGCAGGTTGCCTGACGGATACGGCAGCATCTCGAGCTGGTAGAATTTTGGCCGCGGATCACCGGCTTCGGCCTCGAATGCGCCCGTCTCGGCCCATTTCTGCTGCCATTTCTGCTCGACCTTTTTTGCGAAATATTTCTCGTCCATTCTGCGAAATAAAACTTGAGTTTAGCGAATAACCGCAGGGCTATCCACTTCGGCACGGTTCAATTGTCGGTGTGAAGTCTCGCCGCATCCGCCCGTCGGGCGAAGCGGCTATCTAAGGGCGAGGTTGTTCTTGCCGAACGACATATCGAGAGTTTAGTTAAACGCCGTCAGCATGTCCAATTTTTCTTTGCCAAACGGCGGGTCTGTGCTACTATCGCAGAACCTGATAGACCACAGAGTTTATAGGAAGATTTACTGAATGATCACTCTAATAGCTTTGCAGACCGCCGGCACTTGATCATTTGAGTTTCACTCGGCCGTCTGCCCCCAAAACAGGAGGCAAACACGATGGCCGACCGTCATAGTACCGAACTCGCCCGCCGCATCGACCCGCTCGATAACACGAACCTCAACCGTTCTACTAACTCAAAATTCCGCCTTGTCTCAGAGGACGTGATCGCCGCCCTTACAGATGCGACCGAGAACCGCCGCGCCCAGCAGGTTGGCGAATGGGAACGTCTAAGGCAGCAGTCATTTCGACGCAGCTCGTTAAACAGTCCCTCTACAGGTAGAACAAACTGAGTCTTGGAATTCCAGCCTCTTCGCGAAGCCGCTTGAGAAGCATTAGCTCGTAGGTCGTTCGGTATGCCTCGGGCTCCATATCGGACTTGTAGCCGCGAAGCTGCGAGGCCACGTCGCGCTCGATCGCTTTAAGCCAAATTTTGTCCCAATTTGCGAGCATCGCGCGGTCGAGGAGTTTTTCGATATCGCCGAGCGTCGCATCGATGGTCTCGGTGTCGTCCGAGAGGTTGCCGGCGAGTTCGTGCAACCGCGTAACTGCACGGCTAATGTCCTCGCGGAGAAACTCGTTCCCGTTCTCTCGTAGCCGATTGATCGCGTCAGCTAAGTGCGCCGCTATCTTTTCCGCAGAGAAACCAGACTCTGAACTCTGAACCCTTAACTCTGAACTCTTTCCGGTCTGCGAGGTGACCCATTCGCCGTATTGAGCCTCGACCTCCTCGCGGCAGTAAAATAGGCTCTTGATCGTCCGTGTTCCGGGCGGCAGTTTGTCAAAGACATCAAACACCGACTCGATCGCCCTGATCACAATGTGCAGCGGAATGCCTCGCTGCTGCCACGATTCCATCATCGCCCAGTCAAGCGGGCTGAGAAACAAATGCTTGCCCCGCCGCCTGATGAACGAATCCTCGATCTCAGTGAAGTAGTTGAAGTAATTCAAAACGGTAGTTTAGCACTCTGCTCGTCTTATTTCGCTTTGCGTCTTTGCGGCTTTGCGGGCAATCCTTCCGCCAAGTCGCAAAGCCGCCGGGCCGCAAAGAGAACCGACGCAGAGCAATCGGTGTTTGATTTAAGACACCACCTTTACGAAAACCCTTGACTTTTACTGGCGTTTGTGCTACGATGTTGCGAAAATGAGACAGAGTGGAACGAAGACCACATTTTTTGCGCGAAATTTGTGAAACAGACCGATAATATGACCCTAAGGCCAATATGCACAATGATTTATGATGTTTCGCCTCAGGGTGGAACACGGGCGGAACATTCCGAAAGGCTGTGAAACATGAAAACCGGAAGATTGTAGGGATATGAGTACTCAAGCGACGAAAGAGGGGAATGAAAAGAAGGCCGATACCGCGACGAAATATCGTGAGGTTAGAACCTACACCGAGCAGCTTTGCGAACCGCTCGAGATCGAGGATTACATACCGCAGCCGATCGTCGATGCCTCGCCGCCGAAATGGAACATCGCTCACACGACGTGGTTCTTTGAGGAGATGATCCTCAAACGGTTCGCGGACGGCTATAAGGTCTTTGACGAACGGTTCGGATTTCTCTTTAACAGCTACTACAACACCATCGGTGAGCGCACAAAGCGCGACCACCGAGGCGACATCAGCCGGCCAACGGTGAAGCAGGTATTTGAATATAGAAAGCACGTTGACGAAGCGATGGAGCGGCTCTTGTCAGCACCACCTACGGTAGCGGGTGATCCTGACTTGGCCAACCTCGTTATTCTCGGATTGAATCACGAACAGCAGCATCAGGAACTATTGCTCACTGACCTGAAATACGCATTCAGCGTAAATCCGCTGCTGCCCGCGTATCGAGAGGGCTGGTTTCCGGAAGAACGTGCAGAACCACCTGCGTTAGCGGGTGGCAGTCACGTTATCGCGCGGGATGCTGACGAAAGGCGAGCTGCGTCGGCTACGACCGCACCGACAGGTTCTGGCCTCGAAGACTCGGCCAGTGCTAAAGCCGACGCAGTGGGTTCCGTCCTTGAGGGCATCTACGAGATCGGGCACGCGGGCGACGGCTTCTGCTTTGATAATGAATTGGAACGGCACAGGGTGTATCTCGGCGATTTCACGATCTCAGACCGGCTTGTGACAAATGAGGAATTCGTCGAATTTATCGACTCCGGCGGTTATCACGACCATAGTTTGTGGCACTCGGACGGCTGGGATTGGGTGAACGAGAATTCTATTAGAGCGCCACTCTACTGGCGGCTCCATGATGGTGAATGGATGCACTTTACGCTTGGCGGACTGCGGCCGCTGCCGCCGAGGGCTCCCGTGTGTCATGTGTCGTTTTATGAGGCCGCGGCGTTTGCCGAATGGAGCGGAATGCGTTTGCCGACCGAATTTGAGTGGGAAGCGGCGAGCGACGCGTTCGATTGGGGCCTACGTTGGGAATGGACAAACTCGGCGTATCTGCCGTATCCGGGATTCAAAAGGGCCGCCGGAGCGGTCGGCGAATATAACGGCAAATTTATGGTCAACCAGATGGTGCTGCGCGGCGCATCGGTTACCACATCGCCGGGCCACAGTCGCTCGACATACAGAAACTTTTTTGCGCCCGCTCTAAGGTGGCAATTCACGGGAATACGGTTGGTCAATTAGGAACTTAACAGGATAAACAGGATAGGCAGGATGAAATACGAAGATTTGACGTCTGTAATCCTGGAATGCTGCTTCGAAGTTTCTAATGAGTTGGGAGCAGGGTTTCTCGAGTCTGTTTACGAGCGCTCTCTAGTTGTGGCGTTTTCACAGCGGGGACTGGAAGTGCGTGCCCAGACGCCGCTTAAAGTAAAATTCCGAAACGTGATCGTAGGCGATTTCTACGCAGATCTCATTGTCGAAGGGAAGGTGCTGATCGAATTGAAAACTGTGATTCGAATACTTTCCGAACATAAGGCCCAAGTGATCAATTATCTTAACGCAACTGGTATCGAGGTTGGGCTTTTGGTCAATTTTGCTAATCCAAAACTCGAGTACTACAGGCTCCATCCAAGCGAAAATCCTGTCGATCCTGTTAATCCTGTTTGAAATAACTTGATGGAAACGTCCACTTCACCTGAACTCAACCAATTCGCTGAGGACGTGCTCGCGGGGCTCTCGGCCACGCCAAAATACCTGTCGTCGAGATACTTTTATGACGACGAGGGCACACGGCTGTTTCAGGAGATAATGAAGGTGCCGGAATACTACCTGACGGGCTGCGAACAGGAGATATTTGAGGCTCAGACCGAGGCGATACTTGCGGCGTTCGGCAACGGATCGACGAATCCGCATTCGTTCGATCTTATCGAATTGGGAGCGGGCGACGGAACAAAGACCGCTGTCTTGGCCCGTCACTTTCTGGCACGCGGTGCGGACATATCATATGTCCCCGTAGATATCTCTCAGGCGGCCCTAAACGCGCTGACCGTGAAATTCAAAGCGGAGTTTCCCACTCTGAAAATGGCCGCGCGGAACGGCGATTATTTCAAGATACTCGGTGAATTAAGGAATGGCAGCGGACGGCGCAAGGTGCTGATGTTTCTCGGCTCGAACATCGGCAATTTCTCGGTTGAACGATCGATAGTATTCTTCCGCACACTGCGCAAAGTGATGAACGATGACGACCGGCTCTTTATAGGAATTGACCTGCAGAAAGACCCTCACGTCATCGCTGCCGCATATGATGATCCCGCCGGTGTGACCGCGAGGTTCAACCTTAATCTGCTGACACGTATCAACCGCGAGCTTGGCGGCAATTTTGATCTCGGCCGCTTTAGCCACTACGCCAACTATCGCCCGACCGACGGGGCTGCCCTATCGTTCCTCATCAGCCGTGAGCGGCAGACCGTCCACATCGCCGCGCTCGGCCGCGATTTCGAGTTTGCGCAATGGGAAGCGGTATTTATGGAGATATCGCAGAAATATTCGCTCGCGATGATCGAGTCGCTGGCCGCCGAGAGCGGTTTTCAGGTGGCGCAGAATTTCTTCGACAGCCGCAGATACTATTGCGATTCGTTGTGGAAACCCGTTTAGAGTGCAAGCTTTAGCTTGTCTCCGGCGTGCGTAGGACACAAGCTAAAGCCTGCACTCTGAACAGTCGGCTATGCACATCACGATCCTCCGCTTTGACACGCTCGGCTCGACCAACGACGAGGCGGCAAACCATGCCCGCAAGGGCGCTGACGAAGGGCTATGCATCATCGCACGGCAGCAGACCGCCGGACGCGGCCGGCATGGCCGGAGTTGGGCATCTGAGCCTGATGCCGGACTATATTTCAGCATCGTCCTGAGGCCAAAAATAGGCAGAGAACAGTTAGGCCTCATCACGCTCATGGCCGGTGTCGCGGTGCACGACACGCTCTACGAGCTTGGTCTTTCACCCGACATCAAATGGGTCAACGACCTTCTCGTCAATGAAAAAAAGATCAGCGGCATCCTCGCCGAGGCTGTCGAAACCCCGACTGGCCTGGCGGTCATCCTCGGCATCGGCATAAATCTGACCTCAGGAAATTTCCCGGATGAGATCGCCGAGACCGCAACATCGATCGCGTCGGAGCTATCAGTCGGCGTGAGTGCGCCGGAGGTCGAGTCGGCCCTCGTTAAGTTCCTGACATATTGGTACGAGATGACCCAGGACGACTTGAGCAGCGTGGTCGCAGAATGGCAGCGGCGCTCGACCTACGCTCACGGAAAGCAGGTAAGGGTTACACTCTCGGA
>JAGOWF010000075.1:6332-10977 GCA_018060305.1 Pyrinomonadaceae bacterium | reverse complement strand
AAAAGGCCGGGATCACGGACATCACGCTCTCGCTGAGCTATCAGCCGGACAAGATACAGCAGATCTTGGGCGACGGGTCAGAGTTTGACGTCAGCCTGACCTACATCACCGAGCCGAGTCCGATGGGAACGGGCGGCGCGTATAAATTTGCCGAGGACGCGCTGCGCGAGACGACGATCGTATTTAACGGCGATATCGTTACGACGGTCGATCTGGCAAAGATACTGGAACTGCATAAGGAGAAGGGGGCCGAGGCGACGATCACGCTTGTGCCCGTGGACGACCCGTCGCGGTATGGACTGGTCGAGACGGACGCCGACGGACGAGTATTACGATTTATTGAGAAGCCGCAGCCCGACGAGCTTGCGGATCGAGCCGTAAACAACATTAACGCAGGCATTTACGTCCTCGAACCGTCAATACTCGACATCATCGTAAAAGACGCAAACAAGTCATTCGAGTACGATGTTTTCCCCGACATTTTGAAGCGCAAAATGCCATTCTTTGCATATACGATCGATGGCGATTACTGGCTCGATATAGGCACACCGGCGACGTATCTAAAGGTGCATCACGATTTCCTGAGCGGTGTTGTCGGTGGATTTGATATCGACGGACGTGACCTGGCGAGCGTCGCTACGCATGCAGAGGTGGATAAAAAATCGGTCATCGGTGAGGACTGCACGATCAAGCCGGGTGCGCAGGTTATTAATTCGGTGATCGGCCCCGGCGTGTTGCTCGAGGAAAAGGCGGTGGTCGAGAACTCCGTCATATGGGCGCACACGCGTGTCGCCGCCGCCGCCGAGATCCATGATGCGGTCATCGGCCGCAGTTGCCACATCGGCCGCAACGCGGTCGTCGGCCCGGGCTCGGTGTTGGGCGATAAAACTGCTCTCACCGATTACACCAAGGTCTGAACTCATCTTGTATCGCGTAGCGATGGCGTGATTGTAGCCGTGGGTTTAAACCCACCTTTTAGAGGCACCGCCCGCCCCGTCGCGTAGCGACGACTGAATTCACGCCTCAATCGTCGCTACGCGACGAGGACCATATCATTACTCTGTCCGTGGGTTAAAACCCACGGCTACAATCAATGACCGCTACGCGGTCGATCATAATTTCGATGCCCGAATTGCCAGAAGTTGAGCTTATTGCCCGATCCTTGGATCATCTGATCAGTGGCCGCAGGATATTGACTGCGCAACTTTTACGGGCGCGTCTTGCACCGCACACGACACCGCAAAAGTTTGCCGCTGCTCTGGCCGAGTCGCATGTGAATTTTGTTCACCGTCGCGGCAAACATATCCTGATCGACTTCGATAATGGCAGGACGCTGATTGTGCATTTGCGGATGAGCGGGCGATTTTCGCTGCTGCCTGTCGAGGAAGCCGAGCCGAAATTTACTCACGCCCTGTTTCATCTCGACGGTGATGAGAAGCTCGTTTTTGACGATCAGCGGCACTTCGGCCTGATGAGGGTCGTCGCGACGGCAAAGCTGCAGGAGGCAAAGGAACTGTCGAAGCTCGCGCCTGAACCGTTCTCTGACGAATTCACGCCGGCGTATCTGCATTCAGTGCTAAATACATCGAAACGCAGCCTCAAAGAATTCCTGCTCGACCAGACAAAGGTCACGGGCCTTGGCAACATCTATGCTTCGGAGGCGATGTTTCACGCCCGGCTGCATCCGGCGATGAAGGCTCACAAGGTGTCGCGACCGCGTGCGGCCTTGCTATTCGACAGCATCAGGGCCGTTCTGCAAACCGCGATTGGTGGGGCGGAGATGCTCACGGTCGATCCGCGAAATCTTGAAGGGAACTATTTTAGCCAAAGCGACGATCCGCAATGGTTTGTTTACGACCGCGAGGGCGCCGCCTGCGTGAATTGCAAAACGCCGATAAGTCGGTTAAAACAAGGTGGACGCTCGACGTATTTTTGCCGAAACTGTCAGAAACGATAGGAGATCACGAATGAAAAAACTGCTTGTTTGCGCCCTTTCGCTTGCGTTCCTTTTTGCGATGCCGGCTGAGACCTTCGCGTGTGCGTGTTGTGTCGATCCCGGCTACTACTCGATCTCGACTGAGCGGCCGGACAGCTATATGCTCGGCCTGCTGGACGAGATAAAGTTTGACGCGCCGGCCGATATCTACATGACCGAAGCCGGCTGGGACGGTATCAAAGGGCTGAGCGACCTCGACAAGGATGAGGATGCGGGCAAGAAGATCGACCTGAACATCGTTGAGGCCTTTGCGAACAGGCGTTGGACGTTTACGATCAAGTCGGCCTCGGGTCGCGAAGGCAGGCTAACACTAGCGATGCCGCGCTCGATGGTCAAATTTGGTGTGGATCTGCGCGAACCGCGCGAAGAGGGCACGATGGTCTCGCTATACAAAGAGCTTAGATTCAAGGGCACTGTCGGCACCGCGACCGGCTTCTTGAAAAAAGGCATCGCGGCCGGCACCTCGTATTTCCTCGTATTCCAAGGCCACGGCAACGGATGCGACAACGCATCGGATTTTACGCACTGGCGGCTGGAATTGACGGGGCCAAAGGCAGATTACGCGTTGTTTGGCGATCTCAAGCCGTAACTTGCTTGACAGCTAACGAAGAAAGGCACATTATCGACTATGACATCGTGGTGAGTTATTGCGACTTGCGACCACGTTAAATAAACTGCTAAACAGCTGACAGACAAATCTTTTTATTCAAGAAAGTCTCGCTGTTTGGCGAGACTTTTTTGGTTGGTATCCACTGATGAACGCAGATCGACACTGATATAAGTTCGGCCCTGATCTGGGTGCATCAGTGTTTATCCGTGGTTTCAATATCTTATGAAAAACTTCCGGGAACTCATCGACGCGGACCATGTCTATGTCTTTGACGGGGCGATGGGCACGCGGCTGTATGCAAAGGGCGTTTACATCAATCGGTCGTATGACGAGTTGAATATTGCCGCGCCCGACCTTGTTCGTGAGGTTCACGACGAGTACGTCGCAGCCGGTGCGAACATCATCGAGACAAATACGTTTGGAGCCACGCGGCACAAGTTACAGTCGTACGGGCTGGAATCGCGTCTGCGCGATATCAACATCGCAGCGGCCCGAATCGCGCGTGAGGCGGCCGGTGAAAAGGTATTTGTCGCGGGTGCGGTAGGGCCACTTGGATTGCGTATCGAGCCGTTCGGGCCGACGTCATTTGATGAAGCAAAAGAGATGTACAAGGAGCAGATCGAGGCGTTGCTCGAGGGCGGCGTTGACCTGTTCGTTCTAGAAACGTTCTCCGAATTGCCCGTCATCGAGCAGGCGATCAGGGCCGTTCGCGAATTGAGTGATCTTCCAATAGTCGCGCAGATGACGATCCAGGCGGACTTGAAGACCACGTTCGGCACGTCTCCGGCGACGTTTACAAAGACGCTCGATGAATTGGGGGCCGACATCATTGGCCTCAACTGCGGCATGGGGCCGACGCACGTGCTGCACGCGCTAGAAGATATGCGGTCGGTCACGGACAAGCCGCTTTCGGCGCAGCCAAACGCCGGATTGCCGCGAGACGTTCAAGGGCGGCAATTCTATATGGGCTCGCCGGAGTATATGGCGGAATTTTCGCGACGGTTCGTGCAGGCCGGGGCGAGGTTTGTCGGCGGCTGTTGCGGAACGACGCCGTCCCATATTAAGCACATTTCGCAGGGAATCCGCTCGAACAGCCCGCGACAAGCGATCAGCGAGGCACGTAAAGAGAGCATTCATGTCGAGGAGCTTACGCCGGAAAATGTGACGGTAGTGCCGGCCGAGGAGCGATCAAACTGGGCGGCAAAGATCGTCCGTGGCGAATTTGTCACGTCAGTCGAGGTTCTGCCGCCAAAAGGCTGCGATGCGCAGAAAACGCTCGATTCGATCAGGTTGCTGAAAGCCGCAGGTGTTGACGGCGTAAATATTCCCGACGGCCCGCGTGCACAGACGCGAATGTCGGCTCAGGCGACTGCCGTGCTCGTCGAACGCGAGATCGGCATTGAGGCCGTTCTGCATTACTGTTGCCGCGACCGAAATTTGCTCGGTATGATGTCTGACCTGCTCGGCGCGGCAGCCTTGGGACTGCACAATCTGCTGCTTATCACCGGCGATCCGCCAAAGATGGGGCCTTACCCTGACGCGACCGCCGTATTCGATATCGACGCCATCGGCCTGACGAACATGGCCAACAAGCTGAATCACGGTATGGATCTCGGCAACAATCCGATCGGTAAGCCGACTGCGTTCTCGATCGGCGTCGGTGTCAATCCCGGTGCTGTGAATATGGAAGAGGAACTACGGCGTTTTGAATGGAAGGTCGAGGCCGGGGCCGAATACGCCATCACGCAGCCTGTGTTTGATACCGACCAGTTAAAGCGGTTCCTTGAGATGATCGAGCATGTGCGAATACCGATAATCGCCGGTATCTGGCCGCTTATCAGTTACCGAAATGCCGAGTTTATGCACAACGAGGTGCCGGGCGTAAACGTCACGCCTGAGATCCTCGACCGCATGCGTGTCGCCTCGGATAAGGACAAAGAGACCGCTCGCGGCGAGGGCATCACGATCGCCCGCGAATCGCTGAGCGAGGTCAAGGACCTGATCCAGGGCGTACAGGTGTCGGCTCCGTTCGGGAATGT
>JAGOWF010000075.1:0-6232 GCA_018060305.1 Pyrinomonadaceae bacterium | reverse complement strand
TGCGTGTCGCCTCGGATAAGGACAAAGAGACCGCTCGCGGCGAGGGCATCACGATCGCCCGCGAATCGCTGAGCGAGGTCAAGGACCTGATCCAGGGCGTACAGGTGTCGGCTCCGTTCGGGAATGTGAGCTACGCGCTGCAGGTGTTTGAAGTGCTGGATAGTTTCCCGACAGCCGCAAAATAAAATGCGGGCCGCGATGGGCCCGCTTTATTACCATGTAACGAAGCCCTAGCGGGCGTCAAAGTTCGCCGGAGCGAAATCCGCATTCAAGCCATATTGCGCTCCTGCCGGGACATTATCAAAGCTGCGCAGCCACAGGAAGGCCTTCTGGCCTGCGGCGGGCGTATTGTTCCTGGTCAGAGCAAGGTCGGTCCGTCCGTCACCGTCATAATCGCCCTGCACCGGCAGATCCGAACTGAAGCCGAAACGGACGACGCGGTCGGTCCCGTTCGAACTCAGGCGGATAAACCAGTCGATCGGCGTTGTGCTGGTAGCTCCGGTTCGTGCCACAGCGTAGTCAAACTTGCCATCGCCGTCATAATCGCCGGGCAGGATATAGTCGCTTGTGAAATTACCATACGGAAAGAATGTCACCGCGCTGTCAGAGCTTCGGCGAACGATGAAGCTGTTGGTCGGTGTAAGCGATCCAAACCGATACACGGCGAGATCAAACTTACCATCGCCATCATAATCCCCAGGAACGGGCGTATCTCCGTTTGAGCCGCCGCCATCGACAGTCGTGCCAAACTGAAAATCTCTAAGCGTCCCGCCCGTGCTGCTCTCGCGGTAATACCAGAATGCCGGTGCACCGGCCGATGCACCTCGTCGGAAAACAGCCGGATCGACGCGCCCATCGCCGTCATAGTCGCGGGCAACGGCTTGGTCGCCATCCGTGCCCCATTGGATAGCCTGGGCCGTATTGTCCGTGGAACGGAAGACAAAGAAATAGCTCTTTAGCGTTTCGACATTGCCCGGAGCACCGTCACGATAAAGAGCGAGGTCACCTTTGCCGTCTCCGTCGTAGTCACCAGGCGCCGGAAACATGCTATTCGCGTCACCAAAATCGAAGCCGGTTGACGCGCCGGTAAAACTGCTCTGATTGAAATAGGTTACCTGCGCGACGCCCGGGGCCGGCACATTTGGAAACCGCATAACGCTCAGGTCCATTCGCCCGTCGCCGTCATAATCGACGGGACGACTTACTCCAAGCTGCCCGCGAAGCTCTCCGCCGGGAAAGTTCGACGTATGGACATTTACATACCCAAGGTGCTGGCGGAGCTGGTTGATCTGCGTGTTGGTGATCGCTCCGCTGCCGGTGATCGTGCCCGACGTACCGCCGACCGTGCCGAGGTTGATCGCCACGCCGGCATTTGTGCCGATCGCGCCCGGGGCGTGTATGTGCGACAGCGTTTGAGAGCTGCTCAACCCCTCAAACACGACGGTAAATGTGTAGGTATTCGTGGCCGCGTTGACGAACACGCGCGCATAACCTTTCCCGGTCGTGGCGGCCGCGGGAACCTCCTGCGCACCGCTGAGATACGCGATAAATGTCTCCGCATGGGCGGAGATCGAAAACAACGGAACAATGAACGAAACGCTCATTATCAGTGATCTGATTGGCTTCATATATCCTCCAGTTTTACGTCCAAGACGGACGGGTATTAAGCCCAGACACAATTCTTTACGGTTCTGTGAATAGTAGAACGTGCGAGAAGCGAAAGTCAATGTTTGTCTTCGTTACACTACGAGAATGATCTTACCCAGGGCCTTGTTCTCCATTATCTGCCGGTGAGCTTCGGGGGCGTCGTCCAGGGGGAAGGTGTGCGACACGACTGGGCTCAATTGTCCGGCGGCCAGGCCGTCGAAGATCGCGGGATGTATCTCATCGAGCAGAGGCTGCGGAGCATTAAAGAGCGACATGCCGTAGATGGTCGCGTCCTTTGTCATTGCCAGTCGTGGCGTGAACTGGATCGAGCCGCGATTGCCGACGATGACGATCCGACCAAACATCGCGAGGCATTCGAAATCGCGTTCCAGGTTGACGTTTGCCAGCATCTCGACAATGATGTCGACGCCCCGGCCGCCTGTGAAGTCGTTTACGGCTGCGAAGTGCCCGTCGTCAGAATGGTCGAATACGGCATCGGCACGGTTTGCCGCCACGATCTCTTTGCCCTCGAGCGAACTCGCAGTACCGATCACTGTCAGTCCTGCGCGCTTTGCCCACTGCACGGCGGCAAGACCCACGCCGCCGGATGCCCCATGAACGAGGACGCTTTCGCCTGCCTTTGCGCCAGCCTTTTGAAAAAGGGCGCGATAGCTGGTTGCGGATGGCGTCCAGATGCCTGCACCCTGTTCGAAGGTCACATTGTCGGGCAACAGTCCAAGGTGTTTCTCCTCGCAGACCGAATATTCGGCATATGTCCCCGTCAGCGAACCGGCAGTATAGACACGGTCACCGACGTTAAACCGCTCGACGCCTTCACCAATCGCCTCAACGGTCCCCGCGGCATCCTTACCCGGCGTATAGGGTAATTGCGGAGCGTGCGCGTGATTGCCGGTCCTAAGGTATGTATCGACGGGATTTACGCCTGCTGCGTGGATGCGAACAAGCGCCTGGCCGACGGCCGGTCGCGGTATTTCGACCTCCTCGACCCGCAGGACGCCCGGGTCGCCGAATTCTCGAACGACAATTGCTTTCATACCGAGAAGATTACACAAATGGGCTAACGATGACGAGTTTAGCGGCCGGTAGCTTGCGGTTCGTGAAGGGAATATCCATTCTATTACGATGCGGTCGCTGGGCTATGGTGAACTGATACGCGGGAATCGCAATTTTCGCAATCTGCTCGCCGGGCAAGTCATCTCCGAGCTTGGGAACTGGTTCAACTTTATTGCGGGGCTCGGACTTGTGCGCCTTGTTTCGGACGCGTCGCCGACCGCGGCGGGAGTGTTCTTTCTGGCAAGGATGCTGCCGTTCGCTCTAGCATCGCCGATAGCGGGAACCTTCGTTGATCGCTTTTCCAGACGTCAGGTGATGATCGCGACGGACGTGCTGCGGTTCGGCGTTGCGTTATCGTTTCTCCTTGTCCGCGACGCCGGCGACCTATGGATCGCTTATCTCGCCACGATCCTGCTGCATACGTTTGGAGCTTTTTTCGACGGTGCGAAGAATGCATCCGCCCCTAATCTGACCGGAAAGGAAGGTCTCCTCGCGGGTACAGCTCTGCTGTTCTCCACCCGCTTCCTGCTGCTGGCGATCGGCTCGGCATTAGGCGGTTGGGCGTCGGCGATATTCGGCTATGAGGTCGCATTCATCATTAACGCTGTTTCATTTCTCGTCTCCGCGTGGTCCGTCTGGCTCATCCCTGAGGAGGCGACTCGCGACGACGCGACAGGGCTAAGGATGAGCGACAAGGCTGCGAGACGGCCGTTTATGCAGGAGCTTCGCGAGGGCCTCGTTTATTCAGTCAAGAATCATTTTGCTCTGACGATACTCATAATGAACGTGATCTGGGCAACGGGCGGCGGGGCGATCAATATCATCTTTGAGCGGATCGGCGGCGTCGAATTTGCAGCGACCGAGCGCTGGAATCCTGACATCGCCGTTGCGATCCTGTGGACGGCCACCGGTCTCGGTCTCACCGTTGGGATGCTCATCGCACATCGCAC
The DNA here is from genome assembly GCA_018060305.1 of Pyrinomonadaceae bacterium. Taxonomy (GTDB): domain Bacteria; phylum Acidobacteriota; class Blastocatellia; order Pyrinomonadales; family Pyrinomonadaceae; genus OLB17. The sequence continues at coordinate 2,561 of JAGOWF010000075.1, read as the reverse complement.
CTCCGCTTATCTCGACCGGCGAGGACGGCATTATGGGTTTATCGGCTGGGCTCTGATCGTGCACGGGGTGATCTTTTCGATAGGCGGCTTAATGCCGACCCTCGTGCTGTTTGCGGTCATCGTTTTTGTCTCGCGGGCGATAGTCGGGGTCGAGTACGCGGTGCAGGAGACAATGTTTCAGCGCAGCCTGCCAGATGATATTCGCGGCCGCATATCTACGCTCGACCGTGGGGCAGAACTGACCGTCTTCGGCGTTATGAGTTATGTGGCGGGCGAATTGATGCTGTATATGACGCCGCAGACGTTGACGTTCATTTCGGGAATTCTGTCGGCCCTAGCCGGTGTTGTTTGGTTTGTGCGCGAGGGCCGAACGGCACGCTCAGGCGGGCTCCGCGATCTTACGCAGTGATGATAACGGCTTTGGTCCCGGTCAGCTCAGAAAAGTCCTTTGTGTAAATTGTGTCCACGCGTCGGATCGAGGCTATCGTATCGACGATGTCCTGGGTCGTAATAAAGCCCGCTTCGACGTGGGCCAGAGCCCAGTTGCGGATATGCGACGCACGTCGAAGTGTGGCTTCGAGCAGGTGTAGGTATTGTGACTTTGTCTCGGTCGGAGCGCCGAGCTTGCCGTGTTGGTTAAGTTCGAGGCCGTCCCAACAATCGCTCCCCTGCCGCAGCCATTCCTCTCGCCATGCCGAGCGGCCGAGATAGGTTCTAAGTCCGTGTGCATGCGCGCCTGGCAGCCGCAGAAACATCAGATCGCCGGTCGCCTCAGCAAGAAAGTCATCAGCCGGCCTGTTGTGAGACGTATTTTCCTGGCCGTTACCGTGTGGTTCCGGCTGGATCGACCACAGCCGGCGAAAGACGTTCGAGAGGGGTTGCCGGAGTTCACGGGTTTCGTCGGAGAATGACAGGACGTAATCGCCTGTCGCAATCGCTATGGTCGACGCGACCGCCCGCAAATTCGGTGACTGGAGCCGGTCTATATTTCGGCGGACATTGTCGAACCACCATGAATCCGTCTCCGAGAACCAATTGGTCAATGAAGGATTGACGAGCTTATAACCGGGCACATAGGCATCTTCCAGCACGGTGTTTACGTCATCGGCGGAGAGGCGTTCAAAGCCGTTCGTTATCTGCGCGACGCAGCGAACCCACGACGACTGTAGTGGATCATTTGCTGTAACGCGAGCGTTCCAGCGTTTTAGATAAGCGCCGAGCGCGGGCCTGTCACTAAACGGTAGCAGCACGGACTCAAACTTTAGACGCCTGACGACGTTGAGGTCGAAAGCGAGCCAGCTTTTTGGCGATATCTTCGTTTGGCTGAGCATCTATTGTGTTGCGTGGATATGAACGGCCGGTGTGGCGGGCAGTTCGTCTTGCGTGATCGACGTAAAGGCCCGGACTACGGCCGGGTCGAACTCGATCCCCGCCCATTCGATCAGATATTTTCTGGCCTCGTCCACGGGTATCGGTTGCCTGAACGGACGTGCGGCGGTCATCGACGCGTAGGTGTCAGCGACCCGCAGTATCCTCGCCGCGAGCGGTGTCTGGTCGCCATCGAGGCCGTCCGGGTATCCGCAGCCGTTCCACCATTCGTGATGCCAACGGACGATAAGCTGAACGCCGCGCGGCAGCCCGAGCTTCGCGGCCTCCTGTTCACCGATCACAGGATGTCGCTGTAGATCGAGCAGTTCGCTTACGCTTAGGTCGCGAGGTGAGTGGATGTACTCGCGGTTCATCGACATCTCGCCGAGGTCGTGGACGAGAGCTGCCTGCTTCAAAAGGAACCTATCGCGGGATGCGAGATTGAACGTCGCACCCAACGCATCCGAGATCGACGCGACGCGAGCCGCGTGTCCGGCCGGGTACCGTTCAAAATCATCCATTTGCGCCGAGATCCGCAGGAGTTTCTCTTCGGCGTCAGTTCGTTCAGCAAGTATGCTCTCCACGATTGATAGTTTCTCTTTTTTGTGAGGACAGTTACAAGTCGCCGCTGACTAGGCCTTTGCCTTGAGCGATTCGAGCATCTGCGTCGCCTCACGATTGCTTGGAAATTTGGCGAGTAGCCGTTTCAGTTCACCCTCGGCGCGTTTGACCAGATTCATCTTGATAAAGAATTCGGCGAGCATCAATCTGAACGTCGAGTTATCTGGATCCAGCCTGAGGGCCGCCTGCATCTCGGCCTCGGCCTTGTGCCGCTGCTTTTGGTCTTCGGCGAGGGCCTTGCCGTAATACGCGTGGTACTTTGCATTCTTTGGTGCATAATGGGCCGCGCGAGCGAGCAATGGCAGCGCATTCTCATGGTTGCCGTCCATCAGCAGATTGAAACCGGCTTGAAAACTCTCAGCAGCCTGTTCGATCTGCAGGCTTGCGTTGCCGATTGTTCCATCCGCTCCTGATTTCTCACGAGCTGCAATCTCTTTGCGCATTCGATAGTCATACATTTCGCGCGATTCGACACTCTTTAGCGTTTCGTGTGCCTGAGCAAGCTCGGTAAAAGCGTCTTGGACACGTCTAAACGTCTCGCCGCCAACGGCATGGAAGCGATCGGGATGGAA